>JBASAV010000110.1:0-3873 GCA_049650785.1 Lewinella sp.
GGCCGGTACTGGTGCATTCCCCGCAGGCGTAAAGCTGGTTGACCGAGCTGCGGCCGAACTCGTCTACCTGCACGCCGCCGCACATGTAGTGGCAGGCCGGAGTAACGGGGATCAGGTCGTGCATCGGATCGATGCCCTTCTCCTTACACTTCTCGTAGATGGTCGGGAAGTGGGCGATAAATTTTTCCTTGTCGAGGTGAGTACAGTCGAGGCACATGAACTCCGCGCCGGTCACCTTCATCTCGTTGTCGATGGCGCGGGCCACGATGTCGCGGGGAGCCAGGCTGCCGCGCTCGTCGTAGTCGTGCATGAACTCGCTACCGTCCGGCCGCTTCAGGATGGCGCCGAAGCCGCGGACGGCTTCACTCACGAGAAAGGCCTGCTTTTCCAGTCCCGGATTATACAGGGCGGTGGGGTGGAACTGCACGAACTCCATATTCTCCAGGTGCACCTTGGCACGGTAGGCCATGGAAATACCGTCGCCGGTTGCGATAACCGGGTTGGTGGTACTGCGGTAAATCTGTCCGTTGCCCCCCGCGGCTAACACGGTGTTGCGGGCTACGATGGTACTGATCTCCCAGTTTTCTTTATTGAGTACGTAGGCCCCGTAGCATTCGATATTCTCCGTGAGCCGGGTCACGATGTGTCCGAGGTGGTGCTGGGTGAGTAGATCGAGCGCGAAGTAGTGCTCGTGTACCACCAGGTTGTCGAGTGTCGCCGCCTTGGCGCTGAGCGCCCGCTGGATTTCCCAACCGGTCAGGTCCTTATAGTGTAGGATCCGGTTCTCGGAGTGTCCACCCTCGCGGCCCAGGTCGTACTTCTCAAACTGATCGAGATCGAAGCGCGTGCCCCACTCGATGATCTCCTCCACGCGCTCGGGGCCTTCCTCTACCACGATCCGTACGATGTGCTCGTCACACAAGCCCGCGCCCGCATCTAGCGTATCGGCCACGTGCTTCTCGTAGGTGTCCGTCCCGTGGTCCCACACGGCCGCGACGCCGCCCTGGGCGTAGCTGGTATTGCTCTCGTGCTCATTGACCTTCGTCAGGACGTCGATCTTCAGATCGGGGCGGAGCATGGCGAGCTTGATCCCGGTGCTTAGGCCGGCTATGCCGGAGCCTATGATTAGTACGTCTGTGGTCATTTTCAATTAGTGAATTGTTGAAGGGCTGAATTGGTGAATAGTGGGACATTCGCCTGTCGCTTCGCTCCAGTTTGTCAAGTGATGAATGGTTGAGGGACTGAATTAGTGAATGGCGGCAAAACTGCCCGTCGCTTTGCTTGGGTGGGGCCAAGGGTGAATGGGTGAAGGCCTGAATTAGTGAATGGGGCGGAACTTGCCCGTCGCTTTGCTTCAGTGGGGACGAAAAGTTGGGAATAATGGAGTGAGGCGTACTTCACCATATGTATTCAATACTAACCTCCTTTTGCCGAACGAAGCAAGGCGCAAAGGCATTTGGGCTGATTCGGTAATTCATTACTTCAACCATTCACCAATTGCAAAGGCATGCGGGCTAATTCGGCAATTCACTAACTCAAATATTCACCAATTACAAAGTGATGCGGGCTAATTCAGCAATTCACTAATTCAACCACTCACCAATAACAACTTAGTGTAATGCTTATCCTCCGTCAACGACTCTGCCGGGTTCCGCCAGCTGGCGCCGTTGATGCCGTCCCAGAGGCGGTCAGCTTCCTCGGGGCCCCAGGTACCGGCGTCATAGCGGGCCAGGGGAGCTTCGTTCTTTTCCCAGGCTTTCAGGATGGGATCGACGAAGGCCCAGGCCTGTTCGACACTGTCGCCGCGGGCGTAGAGGGTGGGGTCGCCCTTCATGCAGTCCAGTAAGAGGCGGCTGTAGGATTCGGGGACGTCCTTGGTGGTGAGGTCGCGGTAGAAGAAGTCCATGTCGACGTTCTTCACGCGGAAGCCCTCGCCGGGCACCTTCATGCCAAACTCCATGGCCATACCCTCGTCGGGCTGGATGCGCATGATGAGCTGATTGTCGCACTTCATGGCGTAGTCGTCGTAACCGGCGAAGATCGCCTGGGGTGGGTTCTTGAAGGTGATGACCACCTCGGTGACCTTCAGCGGCAGGCATTTGCCGGTACGGATGAAGAAGGGCACGCCCGCCCAGCGCCAGTTGTCGATGAAGAACTTCATGGCCACGAAGGTCTCGGTCATGCTGTCGTCGGGTACGCCTTCCGCGTCGCGGTAGGCCTCGACCTCGCCTTCTTTGGTGGTGCCGGCGTCGTACTGGCCCCGGACCACATAATTCGCTACTTCATCGCCCTTGATCTCGCGCAGGGATTGGAATAACTTCATTTTCTCTCCCCGGATGGAATAGGCGTCCGCCCGGATGGGGGGTTCCATCGCTACGTGGGCGAGTACCTGCAGGAGGTGATTTTGGATCATGTCCCGCAGCGCCCCACTTTCATCGTAGTAACCGCCTCGACTACCCACGCCCACCGTTTCGGCGGCGGTGATCTGGACGGACTGGATGTAATTACGGTTCCAGAGGGGTTCGAAAAAGCCATTGGCGAAGCGGGTCACCAGCAGGTTCTGCACCGTTTCTTTGCCCAGGTAGTGATCGATCCGGTAAATGTTGTTTTCCGGGAAGACCGACTGGAGCTCCTCATTGAGTTGCTTGGCCGACTCCTCATTGTAACCGAACGGCTTCTCCACGACCAGCCGCGACCAGCCGTTCTCCGGCTTGTTGAGTCCTACCCCGGCGAGCGCCTTGGGGATAGAGCTGTACAGTTTGGGCGGGGTGGACAGGTAAAAGATGTAGTTGGAACCCGTCCCGAACTCCTTACCGAGCTTCTCGAGCTTGGTTTTGAGCTTTTTGGCGTCTTCTTCCCCGTCGTAGGCTTTCAGGTCCTGGTAAAAAAGCAGCTGGCCAAAGGCCTTCAACTGGTCTTCGTCGTAGCCCTTGTCCTGCATGAACTCGTTCTCGAACAGCACCTTCTCCCGGAAAGCCTCATCGGTGAAGTCGGTTCGGCTGGCCCCCAGTAGCGCGAATTTTTCGGGCAGGTATCCGCCCCGGTAGAGATCGAAGACGGCCGGGATTAGTTTGCGCTGGGCGAGATCGCCGGAGGCTCCGTAGATGATCAGAATATGGGGGTCAAGTTGGTTGGCCATGTGTGGGTGTGGAAGGCTTCTTAAATGGTTTCCCTATCAAAGGTCCCACTTTTTAGAAGGTTTACGGCCCATCTAAGGTAATTTTAGGCCTACTCTACAAACTCTCTCCCATGACCATTGGCATCGCGACCGACCACGGCGGCATCGAACTGAAACAGCAACTGCAGGAATACCTCCAAGAAAAGGGCTTTACCGTGAAAGACTTCGGTGCCTTTGCGTACGACGCGGCCGACGACTTCCCCGATTACGTGGTCCCCCTGGCTCGCGCCGTCGGAGCGGGGGAGGTCGACCGGGGCGTCGCCGTGTGCGGCAGTGGGGTAGGAGCCAGCATCGCCGCAAACAAGATCAAGAACGTTCGGGCGTGCCTGATCACGGAAACCTACAGCGCCCGGCAGGGCGTGGAGCACGACGACATGAATATGATGTGCGTCGGTGGTCGGGTTATCGGTATTGCCCTGGCGAAGGAGCTGCTGGACAATTTCATCGGGGCCGAATACCAGAACCTGCCCCGCCAGCAGCGACGCATGGGCAAGGTGGCGGACCTGGAAAACGACGGCCGGGGCGGACGCCCGGATGCAGCGTAGGGCGACGGAGCGCAGGAAAAATGAGTGAACGGCCGAGCAAAACGGATAGTGACCTTCGATCCTGGCTGGACAAACTACAGCAGGAAAGCTGGCAGCTGGAACTCATTATCAGTGGTTTCGTCATTTTTCTACTGCTGGGCGGGTTAGAGC
>JBASAV010000111.1:0-3102 GCA_049650785.1 Lewinella sp.
ACCAAAGGGAGCTACTACTACCCTACTACCCCGCCGACAAAGGAGGCGACTACCGACTACCGTACTAACAACGACCAAAGGGAGCTACTCCTTCCTCTCAGCAACCACGATATACTGATAATCCAGCGCGGTGTTATCGACGGATACGATTTCGAAGCCGGCGGCATTAAGCATACGGCCCAGATCGGGAAGACCGATACGTTCGGTGGGATCGGGCCCCAGTGCGGTATCCTGTTGTTTCCAATCAACGATAACGATACGACCGTCAGGCCGCAGGGCGGGTAGTAGCTTGTGGAGATAGGCCTCCTGGTCTTCAATCAGATAGAGGGTATTGACGAAAAGCACGATATCAACCTCCCGCGTGGTGAGCATGGGATCATTGGGCAGAGCCAACCGGGCTTCCAATCGCGGTTGCAGTTGCTTGGGTAGTTCGGTTCTTCGGACGGTGTCCAGGTAATCGATCCAGCGGCGGTCAATCTCGATGGCGATGACCCGATCAGCGAGCGGTGCGAGTCGGCGTGCGAAGAAACCTTCTCCCGCGCCGATGTCCGCGATCACTTTCTCCTCGATATCTCCGAGGACATCAATGACCACGCCGGGCTTCTGCCAAACGTGACGCTCCTGATCCTCGTTACTGATCTCCTCGGAGGCATACACGTCATCGGTTGGTGGACCGGGCTTGTCATCCTGCTCGCAGGCCAGTAGAAACAGCAAAATTAAAAAAGGTATCAGGCGCATAAATGAACGACTAGCGGGCGACAAGATACGCCCAACCCCCACTTAGCTACCGCTAGAGCCGGGCGGTAACCAAGTCACGCATGAAGCCGTACAGCAATTGACTGACCCCACGGCTACTATTGCTATAGTTATTTACGACTACGCTGAAGGCTAATCGTTGACCGTCCGGCCGCTCCACGTAGCCGGCGTACGCCCGGACTGCATTAACGGTACCACTTTTAGCCCTTACCCGGCCCTCGGCAGCCGTTCCCCGCAGGGTATTGCGCAGGCTGCCACTCCTACCGGCTACGGGGATGGTCTCCAGCCATCGCTTCTCGCCAGCGCGGTCCACCAGGAAGGCAGTCATGAAGGACGGACTGAAGAAATTTCGGGCATCCAGTCCGGACCCGTCGCGCAGCCGTACCGATCCCATGGGCAACCCCCTACTCTCCAGCCATTCCGTGACGGCATCCGTAGAGGCTAGCTCGTGCGCTGGCATCCCCTGCTTTTTGTTGATTTCGCGCAGCATTCCTTCCGCATACAGATTTACACTCCGCATATTGGTGCGGTCGGCGATCTCCCCTAAGGGCGGCGAGAAACTTTCCATGAGCACGTCACCGGGCCGGATCGTTCCTTCAAATTGTCGGTCACTGGTAGCCATTTCATCCACCTGAATGCCGGCGGCGGTTAATTTTTGGCGAAGCAGCTGCGCGGCCAGCAGCGGCGGATCCGGAATGGCGCCCCGGATGCTGAAGCGCCCCGATCCCCGCGGAATGGTGCCGCGTATGTAGTGATTGTAGTTGTAAGGAGCTCCGAAAATATAGGCGTTGTCGCCACTGCCCGTTGGGCCGCTACGCAGTTCATTGATAAAGTGGAGGCCCGGGATTTCGGGTTCCGTTCCGCTTACCGGGGGCGTACTGCCTTCGGTCGAACGCTGATTGAAGTGAAGGTGGTAAGCATTCTCGTGAATGTTGAGGCCGTGGACACCCGCACCGTAGTAATTTCCTAGGTCGGCCCAGGGCCATCCCCGCCCCGTGCCCGCCGTGTCGTAGTAGCTTCCGTCGCCAACGATAGCACCGGTAATTCTTTGAATGCCCCGCTTCTGGATAGCGGTCACCCAATTGTCTAGCACTGCATCCAGGCCCGCCACCCCGTCCATGTACGGACTCCCCAGGGTGGGGTCACCCCCGCCGATGAGGTAGAGGTCGCCACTGAGGGTCCCGGCGTTCACCTCCCCGCCGGCTACGAGTTGGGTACGGAAGCGATAATCCGCCCCGAGGATGTCCATCGCCGCGGCGGTAGTCAGCAGCTTTTGGGTGGACGCCGGGATGAGGGACAGCTCGGCATTGTAACCCGCCAGCTGATCACCGGAGGAGACCTCCCGAACGGCGATACCCACCGTAGCATGCCGGAAGGCGGAAGCGGCGGCGAAATCCTGTATGACGCGGTCCAGGGTAGCCTGTGCCTTCAATCCGGCACTACATACAAGTAGGATAAGCAGATGGCTGAGTCTCATTCGTACGGGGTATTGGGGCGAATCCGGTAGCGGGAAAAGAAAAGGGATCAGCGAACTAACATAATCCGCTCGGTGATCCGTCCGAAGCTACCGGTAATCTGTAAAAAGTACACGCCAGGCGGGAGCTCGCCAAACTGGAGTTGGTAGCCCAGCGCCCGTACATCGGGCCAGCGCTTCATTTCCCGACCATCCGTACTAAATAATAAACCACTTAGCTGGGGATCGGACCAATCACCATCCAACGTGACCTGCACTTCGCCCCGGGTGGGATTGGGGAATATGGCGATGGCCTGGTCCGCGGTCAGCGTATACGTTGCGTTGGCGGTATCTGCGCTAATGGCCCGCGACGGACCGGGGAAACTACCACAGGTGTTATTGGTTTGCACGCGCCAGTAGAAATCCTGGGGTAAGTCCGTACGGGAGAGAGTAAGCTGCCGGTTAAGCGTAGTAGTGTTGGTGACCACCGCATCGAAATTATCGGTCGGTGCGATCTCGAGCGTATAGGAATCGGCGGATTCCGTGCCCCGCCACTGGAACGTGATCCGTTCTTCGCGGATCCGGGCCTGGATGGGCGTGACCGGCTCGGGAAGGGGAAGTACCGTCAGGGTATTGACGGCTCGTCGTTCGGTACCGTCTTCGGCCAGTACGGTAAAGGTTAACTCCTGCGCGCCGGCGCCCGCTAATGTCCACGCACTAAAGGTTACGTCTACCTCCCGCGCATCGATGTCGTGCGAAAAAGTGTAGTTGTCTAGTTCCAGTGATCCGGCCTCTACGCGGAGCGAGATCTCGTCCGTGAAGTCGCTACCCAGGCGTAAGGTGGCCGCGCCCCCTTCATTGGAGCAGGCCGTGATGGGGGAGCTGAGAATCTC
>JBASAV010000112.1:0-2416 GCA_049650785.1 Lewinella sp.
CCCCGGTTTCTTTGGCTACCTGCAGCGCTTCTTCCGCCGATTCCAGGGCATCCCCCGACAGATCGGCGAGGTCTTCCAATTGGGCGCGGAGCAGCAGGTTATCGAAGTTTCGGGACGTTTCGGTTACCACTTTCATAATTTGGACGCCGGTTTCCAGCGTCTGAAGGTCTTCCGCAAAGTGCCGCAGATACTTAGCCGTTTCCAGTAGGGTTGGCGTATCCTGTTTACCCGGCCCGGAGGCGTAGGTCAGCGTCGACCGGGCGTAGGCATGCCAGTCTGCTGCTCCCTGGTAATAATAGATGTCCACCACTGCCGGCATTGATGTCCTATTCGCAAAATAGCGGGCGACGGTAAGCTTCATCTCCGCCAACTGCTCGGTATCCTTCATCCGGCCCGCCACGTTAGCGCACTGGCGGATCGTGCTACGGACCTTGACCTCCACCTCCTCCCGTCCGAAAAGGGGCACGAAGGCCTCATGGTGCTCCAGAAAATACTGCGTCGCGGGAGAAGCGAAGGACAGGTATTCATTAAACAGGAGCGTAAGGTTGTTGTCCGACGCCAGTTGTTCCGGTGACTGCGTAGCCAGGTATTCGGCCGCCACCGTTTCTTCCGGGCTATCCACCTGGTTGTAATTGGTCAGGACGGTGGCGTAGTTATACAGGAGGCCGGGAGACCGATCCCCCTCGTCGTAGCGGCGCTTCAGACTGAACACCGCTTTATTGGGGTCGCCAGCATCCTTCGCATCCTGAATGAAGGCATCCGCCGGTTTGGCCGATCCGCTCTGGTGCAGAAGCTCGCCATCCGCATCGAAGAAAAGGTAGGTGGGGTAACCCGTGATCCCGTATTGGTCCTTGAGTGCCTCCCCCGCGCCGCCGTCCTCGATGTCGATCCGGTAGGAAAGAAAGTTATCGTTGTAATAAGCCGCTACGGTAGAATCCGTAAAGACCTCTTTCTCCATCTGCCGGCAGTATCCGCAGCTCTCCGTATAGGCGAAGAGGAACACGGGCTTGTCCACTTCCTTGGCCTGCCGCAGCGTTTCGCTCCAGGGGCCGGTTTCGAACGCGATGCGCTGGTCACCCTGGGCGGTAAGGCACAGACCTACGAACAGCAGGGGAAGAATAAGTAGATTACGCATCGGAGAGTAGTTGGGACAGGCTGAGGATATTAGCTGATGTAAGATAGGTAGGGGCCCAAAAAAATTCTGCTCCTGGAGTTCATGTCCTGGCAGCGCACGAAACGACCCAAGTTCGAGACGCTACCCGATCACGGATAGCGCAATTCAGACGCCCGCGGGTTCACGCCTTCTTCGACCGGGAGGTAGCGGTTAAAGCAGTAAGCTATTTTTGCGGCGGTGCGCAGGAAATACAGCCTATACATCATTGCCGACCGGGTCCGTCAGGTGCATGATACGTGGGAATAAGCATGGGGCGGACGCAACACCTTTTTCGCCGAATACTTTTCCGGTACGGGGAAGGATGATTAGCCTTAACCGCCTTCATTTCTGAAACGTGAGGCGACCGACCGGCACCGTTGCCGTATGAACAGTGCCCAGCTTTACATGGTAGGTGAGTTCGCCATCCGCTGCCACCCGAAGGCCATTACGGATCGTGCCGTCGAGCGGTCGATGCACGAGCATGGCCGTGTAGATGAGGGCTTCTCCGCCGCGCGCGATGGTGCGCTGCAGCTTCGTCGGCTTGCCGAAGGTATTGTCCAAATGCTCCCGCATGCTCACGATCCCGTAGTTAAACTCGGGGAGCTTGTCCACGGACATCGTATCGCCCGGAAGCGTGAGTCGAACGTAGGTAGTTGGTGCCGTCGGAAGGGGTATGGAATCCCCCGGAAATTCGAGGGATAGCGTAAGGGGACGATCCGCCGTATTGAGAATTCGGCTCCAGAACACCCCTACACCGTAGCTTGCGCCGGTAGGATCGGTATAACCGACTTCCCCGCCGGGCTCGATGGAGCTTCCTCCTTTGGGTAGGCTATTCTGAAGGAGGGCGGTGTGGCCGGCGGCGTCCGCATAGCGGTATTCGGTGTCCACGAAACGGTTGAGTGGAGATGGGGCAGCCGTTAAGGGATCAATCGACGCGGTTGCTGGTACGCTATCGGGCGCTTGCTGCGCGGCCGGCGTCGGTTCGCCCGGTCGGCAGCCGATCAATAAGGCTAGTATTCCGATTACAATAATTGATCGTTTCATCAGCCGTGAAATTAAGCGGTGGCGAAGCATTATCAAGAGGAGGAGTTGTCTATGGCACCCTTATTCTGATAAGCTGTATTACCTGCGCTCCGCCGCAAAGGAAAAGCAATTATTACCCGTGAAGCCAACTCACCCCGACAGTATCCCCACCGCCATTCGGTAGAAAATATCATCCCGGTTTAGATAAATAAGGGTGAGCCCAATGGTGTCGTAGAAGCC
>JBASAV010000113.1:0-2231 GCA_049650785.1 Lewinella sp.
GAAACGTACTCCCAGCCACCAACCAACATTTGACACCTGACAACCACCAACCAACATGACCCTAGACCCTCAGTCCCTAGAAACCAAAGAGCTATACGGCATCCTCTCCACCGCGGTAGCGCCCCGACCGATTGCCTTTGCTTCGACGGTGGACGCTGAGGGCCGGGTGAATCTGAGTCCCTTTAGCTACTTCAACGTCTTCAGTACCGTGCCGCCGATCCTGGTCTTTTCTCCCATCCGCAGGGGGCGGGACGGGAGCGCCAAAGATACCCTCAATAATATCCTCGAAGTACCGGAGGTCACCATCAGTGTCGTGAACTTTGCTATGGTCGAGCAGACGTCGCTGGCGAGTACGGAGTACGAGACCGGGGTGAATGAGTTTACCAAGGCCGGTTTCACTGAAGAGGTCAGTGAAGTGGTGCGTCCGCCAAGAGTGCGGGAGTCACCGGTTAGTTTCGAGTGTACCGTCGACCAGGTGATCGAACTCGGCGATGGGGGTGGGGCAGGCAACCTGGTCGTGGCCCGTATTGTACGTATCCACCTGGATGACCGCATGCTGGATAATGACGGTAATCTCGATACCGTCAAACTGGACCTGGTGGCGCGTATGGGTGGCAGTTATTACTGCCGGGCCACACCGGCCAATTTGTTCGAGATTCCCAAGCCCCTCCGCAATTTGGGCATGGGGGTAGACCAATTGCCTGCACACATCCGGAATAGTGACATCCTGACCGGCAACAATCTCGGCCGTCTAGGAAATATGGAAAAACTACCGGAATCCGACTTGGTGCGCGAGGTGGGCAGTCGAGAGGAGGTGAAGCGGGCAGTGCGTGAGGGAAGGGTCGCTACCCACAAACTCGCGCAGCGCTACCTCGAGAGTGACAGTAGCTTAGAGGCGCTGGCGGTCCTGATGCAGGCGGAGTCGTGAGGCAGCTGCTCAGCTCGTCGTCGAACCACTTCAAGTGGACACCCGCTACGCGCTGGTGAATGTATGTCAGTCGAATAGTGTAAGACACTATTTATCAGCGGAATGAATAAATATAGTTACTAGTAATTATAGGGTTTGATTCATGAGCTGAATGTCGCCGGAAATCTGCGCTCCGAACTGATTGTCAAAAACCTGCGCTCCGCCGCCCTACTTACAGAATGAAAAAGCAATCCGGTGCCTGACCGGAGGCTAAGGACGAGGAGCCGATAGTTGGGGAGCTGTCAGTGATGGAGGATTGCGGACCAAACTATCTTGCGCACTATGAAGATTACGTCAGACGACTTTAAAGTATTACATCGGTTTCCGGTACACTGGGGCGATATGGACAGCGCCCAGCACGTGAACAACCTGGTCTACCTGCGGTGGGCCGAAACGGCGCGCGTCCTCTACTTTGAGGCGATCGGGGTAAATACAAGTTTCGCTCCCGGAGATACCGGAGCCATTCTGGCCTATCAGGATTGTAAGTACACTTATCCCATGACCTACCCCGATACGGCAATGGTGGGCACCCGGACGATTGACCTACAAGCAGACCGATTCACGATGCAGACGGCTATTTTCTCCGAGCAACATGACCGGCTGGCTGCCGTCACGGAGCAAGTCATCGTGCCCTACGATTATGGCAAGCTGGCCAAGGCTCCCCTGCCCGAGGTATGGATAGACCGGATACAGAAGATGCCATAATAAAGGCCGCCACCTTTCGGTGACGGCCTGATTCTTGTGTTGTGCTAGTTAGGCTAATTACTTACGTGCGCGGCCTTTGAGGGGGTACTCGTCGAAAATATCATCGACCAGCCCGACAATCTCGTCGGTCGTCGAACCGCTGTAAATGGCCTCGGAGGTCATACCCTTCCAGACGGTGTTCCGGCTTTCGCGGTCTACCAGGCTAATGATCAGGGTTCCTTCCGTGTAGTTGTACGTGTCTGTGTCGTAGCCTACCACCGAGCCGTAATTGTAAAAATCGTTGTAGTAGTAGTTGTTGTAGTAGGGGCTTACCGTACTGACGCCGGCCGTTCCGTATGGGTAAGTGGCGTAAACGGGATCGGTCTGCCGTTCGGTTTGCTGATTACGCTTGACGCTGATCAGGACCAATAGATCGGGGTTGTCGCGGTTGATCTGGTACCCCTGTTGTTGCATTTGGGTGTTGACCGTTTCAATGATCCGCTGATTCACCTCCTCTTGGTCCATATCGGCATTCTGCATGGCAATATCGGCATTGGGCAGATACGCAAAGGTGCTGTAG
>JBASAV010000114.1:0-3085 GCA_049650785.1 Lewinella sp.
CGTCCACGCGATCTACGACAACATCAAGCGCCGCCAGGATGCGCTGCGTCCGCTGCTACCGCTATACGATAAGAACGGACGGAAGGCCAACTTCCAATTCGTTCGGGCCGAAGGCTTGGTTGTAGAAGCCGAGGACCGCGCTGCCGAGCAACTTTACGAAGAAGCTGTACAATTCCTGATGGCCGGACGGCAGGGGGACAAGGCCGCCGCCCGGGAGGCATACCGAACCTTCGAAACCGTGGAGCGCTACCGCCCCGACTATCTGGAAAGTCGGAATCTGGCCGCCGAAGCCGAATTGCTGGGGCGAGTCTTCGTAGCCGTCGACGTGACCAATGACAGCCAGAGCATCTTGCCACGCGGCTTCGAAGAGGAACTTCTTCGCATACAAACCAGCCAGATGAATGACCGGTGGACGGTTTTCGATCTGAGTCCGTCCAGTACGAAAGACTATGACTACCGGGCGGAACTGCTCATACGGAACATAGACGTAAGTCCCGAACGGGTGTCCGAGCGGAGCTACGCGGAGGAGAAGGAGGTAACTGACGGAGAAGAATACGTACTTGACGACAACGGCAACGTCGCCAAGGACACGCTCGGTAACGATATCAAACAGCCGCGCCGGGTAATCGTGAAGGCGCAGGTGGTGGAAGTGCTACAACAGAAGACAGCCATCGTATCCGGTAGCATGGTGCTGGTCGATCTCCGCCAGAATAGGGTAGTGGATGAGGAAGATCTCACGGCCGAAGCCATATTCGAAAATTACGCCAGCACCTTTATCGGTGATAAGCGCGCGCTCAGCAACCAGTCACGTAGCCGGATCGGCAACCGCCCCCGGCAGTTCCCCTCCGACGAAGAGCTGGTGCTCGACGCCGCGGAGGTGCTCAAACCGATACTTCAGCAGCGGCTTACCGACAGTCGCAAGTTGATATGACCTGACGGATTTAGTCGTCATTTCCCGTTATTTGCCCTCGCTTCGGATAATCCGGGGGGAGGGCCTTTTTATGCCTTGCACTAGTCCCGCCCGGTCGAGCACCCAGGCGTAGTCACGTGCTACTTCCCGCATGCGCTCGAAACGACCCGAGGCGCCACCGTGGCCGGCTTCCATATTGGTGTGAAACAGGATGTCGTTGTCGTCGGTCTTTAGCTCCCGTAGTTTGGCGACCCACTTAGCGGGCTCCCAGTACTGCACCTGGCTGTCGTGGAATCCGGTGGTGACGAGCATGGGGGGGTAAGCCCTGGGCGCTACCTGGTCCAACGGGCTGTAACTTTTGATGTAGTGGTAGTACTCCGCCTCGTTGGGATTTCCCCATTCGTCGTACTCGCCCGTGGTCAATGGAATACTGTCGTCGAGCATGGTGGTGACGACGTCCACGAAGGGAACCTGCGCAACGATGCCCGCCCACAGGTCCGGCTGCAGGTTGGCCACCGCACCCATCAGCAGGCCGCCGGCACTGCCGCCCATGGCGTACAGTCGATCGGCGGCGGTGTATTGCTGGGCTACGAGCCATTTACCGGCATCGATGAAGTCAGTAAAGGTATTCTTCTTCTTCAGGAGCTTCCCTTCTTCGTACCAGCGCCGCCCCATCTCCTCACCGCCGCGAATGTGGGCGATCACGAAGATCATACCCCGGTCAAGCAGACTGAGCCGGGTAATACTGAAGCTGGGGTCCAGGCTATGACCGTAGCTGCCGTAGGCGTACAGCAAAAGGGGAGCCGAGCCGTCCATCTTGGCCCCTTTCCGCGATACTATGCTCAGGGGAATCTGGGTGCCATCTCGTGCGCCGGCAAACGCCCGCTGGCTTTCGTAGTTGTCGGGATCGAAATCACCGAGGACCGGCTGTTGCTTGAGCAAAGTCTGCTCCCGCGTCCGCATGTGATAGTCGAAGGTGCTGGGCGGCGTCGTCATGCTCTGATAGCCGAAGCGGACCACTTCGCTTTCGATATCGGGATTGACGCTGGTATAGGCCATGTAGGCTTCGTCGGCAAAATCGATGTAGTGCTCCTCCCCGTCGAAGGGCCGGATGCGTAACTTGGTTAGTCCCCGGTCGCGCTCACTGATGACGAGAAAGTTCCGGAAGACGTCAATGCCCTCCAGCAATACGTGATCCCGGTTTGGAATGACCGTTTGCCAGTATTCCTTCCCCGTGGCATTCTCCGGCGTGACCATCAGCTGAAAATTTTCGGCGTTCAGGTTCGTCAGGACGTAGAACCGATCGTCGATGTGCTCGATGGCATACTCCAGCTTGCGTTCCCGGGACTGGAACATGCGTGTTTCGCCCAGCGGATCGTCTGCCTCTAGCAGTCGGTACTCCGTACTGACCGTTTGCGCCGATCCGATGATGATGTACTTCCGCGACTTGCTGCGGTAGACATAAGCGCGGAAGGTCTCGTCGATCTCCTCGAAGACGATGACGTCATCCTGAGGAGCGGTTCCCAACTCGTGCCGCATAATCTTATACGGACGCAGCGCCTCGTCCTTCACGGAGTAGAATAGATACTTCCCATCGGCGCTCCAGACACTTCCGCCGGTGGTATTGGGGATCTGGTCCGGTAAGTTCTGCCCGGTAAGCATGTCCTTGATGTGGATAGTATAGATCCGGCGGCTGATCGTGTCCTCCCCGTAGCTGATGTAGCGGTTGTCATCACTGACGGCCATCCCCCCGATGTGGTAGTAGTCAAAGGGCTCGGCCATCTCATTGACGTTGAACATCAGCTGGTCTTCCGTTTCATCCACCGGCCGACGGAAGTAGCGGGGGTATTGGTCGCCCTTCTCGTAACTGGTCTTGTACACATACCCCCGATTGGTGTAGGGTACGCTGCTGTCATCCTCCTTCACCCGCCCCTTCATTTCCTGGAACAGGTCCTCCTGAAATTGCTTCAGGTGGGCCATCTTGCTGTCGAAGTAAGCATTCTCGGCCTCCAGATGCGCGATGACTTCGGGATTTTCCCGCTCGTTCATCCAGTAATAATCATCGTTGCGTACGTCGCCGTGCAACGTGAGTTCCTTCTTTACTTTCCGGGCCTTGGGTGGGGTCATAGTTCTCTTGTTTTTGCGGCGGAGCGCAGGTGCAAAGTAACACCGGCA
>JBASAV010000115.1:0-3492 GCA_049650785.1 Lewinella sp.
GCCCTGGATAAGTCCATTTCCGCAGCTTCGGAGGAACGCGCCCGGGGAAAAGCCAGACCCAAGAACGCCGCCCATGTCACCACATAAGCCCGCCGTAAGTATCGACGGCACCTTCAGCCGGATTGCCGAGGGGATTGACCGCTTCGTTTTCTCCGCGGAGCCCCGGGAGATCGGGGTCGTCACGGGGGTCTCCAACGGAATCGCTAAAGTGTCCGGACTTCCCGGCGTCGGCTTTGAGGAATTGATCCGCTTCCCGAACGGACTGTTCGGCATTGCCTACAACCTGGACGAAACGGAAGTGGGCGTCATCCTGCTGGGCAAGGATTCCCTGTTGAAGGCCGGGGACGAGGTGACCCGAACGGGCAGGGTGATGGACGTTCCGGTAGGGGAGGGGCTCCTCGGCCGGGTGATCGATCCGCTGGGACAGCCCCTCGACGATAAGGGCCCCGTAACGTACACGGAGCGGCTGCCGGTGGAGCGACCCGCCCACGCGATTATGGACCGCAGCGCGGTGGCTGTCCCGCTGCAGACCGGCATCAAGGTGATCGATGCCCTCATCCCCATCGGCCGCGGGCAGCGGGAACTGATCGTCGGCGACCGGCAGACCGGTAAGACGGCCGTCGCCGTGGATGCCATCCTCAACCAGCAGGGCAAGGACGTGCGCTGCGTGTACTGCGCCATCGGCCAGCGGGCCTCGGCCGTCGCCAAGGTTATCAACCAGTTGCGTGAACGGGGAGCCCTGGAGTATACCGTCGTGGTGGTGGCCGAGGGCAACGAGGCGCCGGGCATTCAATACATTGCCCCCTACGCCGCGACAAGTATTGCCGAGTACTTCATGGAACGGGGGAGCGACGTGCTGATCGTGTACGACGATCTGACCCATCACGCCCGCGCCTACCGGGAGTTGTCCCTGCTGCTGAGGAGGCCGCCGGGGCGGGAAGCTTTCCCGGGCGATATATTTTACATCCACTCGCGCCTGCTTGAGCGGGCGACCCACCTGAGTGATGCCCTCCGGGGGGGCTCGCTGACGGCCCTGCCCATCATCGAAACCGAGGCCCAGAATATTTCTGCCTACATCCCCACCAACCTTATCTCGATCACGGACGGACAGATTTACCTCTCGCCAAAACTGTTCGAGCTGGGTATCCTGCCGGCGATTGACGTAGGTAGATCCGTTTCCCGGGTGGGCGGCAAGGCCCAGTTGGCGGCCTACCGCTCCATTTCCAAACTTAAGCTGGAGTACGCCCAGTTCGAGGAGCTGGAAACCTTCGCCCGCTTCGGTACGCGACTCGATGAGGATACCCGAAAGACGATCGGTCACGGCCAGCGTATCCGGGAGTGCCTCAAACAGCAGGAGCTGCACCAGCTGACCGCCCCGCAACAACTCCTGATCCTGCTGTCGCTGAAAGACGGGCTCTTGGACACGGTACCGCTCGAAAAAATTCAGGCCGCCGAAGCAGCACTGCTCAAGGATGGCAACCCGCTCACCGGTGAACTGACAACCCGAATGCTCTCCAGCGAACAGCTGAGTGATGCCGACGTCCAGTCTGTTCTGCAGGTCGCCGGCAAGCTGCTCGCGCCCTTTCAGGTAGCGCCGAACCCGGACCAACCCGGGACCTGATGGATACCCTGGAAAAGCTGCGGGGCAAAACGGAAGGGGCGAGGGACCTGAAGTCGGTGGTCAGCGCCATGAAGGCCATGGCGGGCTCCAACATCATTCAGTACGAGGCGGCGGTCGGCTCCCTCGCGGGCTACTACCATACCATCGCGCTAGGACTCGTGGGGTATTTCCGGGCGGAAAAGATCCAGACGATCGCCGCGCCGCCCCCGTCGCGCACGAAGCCGTCGGATACCATCTGCGCGATCGTTTTCGGTTCGGACCAGGGGCTGGTGGCCCGGTTCAATGATTCTATGGCGCACTTCGTATCCCGGTCGCTGGCGGAGTTGCCCGGGAAAAAGGACTTGTGGGTGGTCGGGGAACGGGTTCAGCTCCTCCTCGAGGATGAGGGGTTTACCATCTCCCGGTTGTATACCGTGCCCAACGAACTGGATGCGGTCACCCCTCTGGTGAGCGACCTCCTCCGTCAGAGCCGGGAGCGGGAGCAGGCGGGGCAGGTTCGTGCTTGCTACATCTTCCACCACCGGCCCGGAGCGGATTCCGGCTACGCTCCCGTTATGCAGCGTTTCCTCCCCCTCGATGTACAGTGGAAAAATACCCTACAGGAAATCCCATGGCCCAACACGCTGCTCCCTCAAATCGCCGGGCGCGCAGCGCCTACGCTGACCGCACTGATCGGGGAGTACCTGTTCACTTCCCTCTTCCGCGCCTGCGTCGAATCCCTGGCCAGCGAAAATGCCAGCCGCCTGGCCGCGATGCAGCGCGCCGAAAATAACATTGACGGCCTGCTCGAAAGCCTCAACCAAACGTACCACCGCCTGCGCCAGAGCACCATCGACGAAGAACTGTTTGACGTCATTTCCGGCTTCGAGGCCCTGAAGAAGTCACCACCAAAAGAAAAGTAATGGAAAAAGCGACCATCACCACCCTGTTCCTTGACATCGGCGGCGTCCTGCTGTCCAACGGCTGGGGCCATGAGTTCAGGTATTTGGCCGCGGAGCGGTTTGGCCTGGACGTGGGGGAAATGGAGGAGCGGCACAAGGTATTTTACGTCGTCTACGAGGAGGGGCGCATGACCCTGGCGGAGTATTTGAACCACGTGGTTTTTTACGAGGCGCGCGACTTTACACCGGACGATTTCCGGATGTTTATGTGTTCCCTAACCACTCCGAATGACGACATGATCGACCTCATCAAAGGGTTGAAGCAGAAGTACGGCCTGAAAATCGTGGTCGTAAGCAACGAGGCAAGGGAACTGAATGCCTACCGCATAAAGACCTTCAGCCTGCACGAATTCGTCGATTTCTTCGTGAGTTCCTGCTTCGTTGGCGTGCGAAAACCGGACGCGGCCATTTACCGGCTTGCGCTGGACGGTGCCCAGGTGCCCACTGGGGAGATCGTCTACATCGACGACCTCCTGCTATTTATCGAAGTAGCCGGGGAACTGGGTGTGAGGGGCATCCGGCATACGGACTACGCAACAACCGCCGCAGCACTGGCGAAACTGGGGTTATCCCTTCCCTGATGAAAATTTGGCCGCTTTCTCCTGTCCGTAAACTGCTCCTCGACCACCGTCGGGAGTTCCCTGCGGTACGCCCTCCGGGAATACCGAAATACTGTTCCACGATAAATTCCGGAGAGTGATCATGGAGGCTAGTGCGGGCGACAGTATGGTGTCTGAGTGAGATGACTGGGATAATGCTGAGGGGTGAGCACGGCATAAACGTGATGCACCGCCTATCGGGAAACGGCGACACCATTTTCCCGTCCCGGATGATCGATCCCATGTCGCAAAACCAGCAGGCTAGGTAGTTGATGCTGACCCGTACGGGCGGCATGATATGGATGCCCCAGATCACACTGATTGTTCATGT
>JBASAV010000116.1:0-3852 GCA_049650785.1 Lewinella sp.
AAGTCAGTAAAGAAGCCGTCGAAGCGACCATTGAAGTTGAGGCTACCTAGCTTGTTGAAGTTAGAGGGTAAATTAATGTTGGGTATCAGCCTTCGCAGCGTAGTCATGCTGGTACGCATCGCATCCAGTTCCAGGTTCAATGCTTCGGAGCCGGGCTGAGCCAGGTTGCGGCTGCTGAAGCTTCCTTCGAGGTAGTTGTTTTCATCAAGCGCCAGTACGACGTCCTGCGCACGTAGGTTATTAACCCGCCCGGTAAACTGTCCGCCAAGGCGGATACTGCGGTCCCGGTTGTCGCGGAAAAAAGGGTTAAACCGTAATTGACGGGCGAAGTACAGGATATCCCGTACGCTCACCATACTCGGTTGTAAGCCGACGCTCATCCGCACGCGATCGTTAAAAGCCGACCAGGACTCCCAGCCACCGGGAAAGGTGAAGCTGAGGGAATCGGAAAGGGAGCTGTTAGGAGTCGTAAGAATGAGATCATTGAAGACCAACTCCGTAGGCGCGATGCGTAGCTCGTCCACGCTGAGGCGGTCCAGAATGAAGCCACTTTTTTCCTCCAGGCTAAGGTGTTGTACCCTGGCGGATACTTCGCTGCCCCGGTAATCGACGTTCGTCAATTCCAGATTGATGTCGCTGATGCCGAGGCGTGCAAAGTCTACCGAGGCGATATCCGCCGCCTCTATGGCATCCTTGCGAAAATTATCCAGTTCAAATATGCCATCGATGATCTCCAGCGCGTCTACGCTTACGTGGAGACTGACGCGATTGCTGTCGGTGACCGTGCTGTCGATTGACCGGATAGCCTCATCCAGTCCGGGAACTAGTGATAGCGGGGTAGGGGGGATGGACGTCTGCCTTACAACGGGTCGCCGGATCTCGGCGGTCTCGAGGCCGATCCGTTTATTGACCAGATCGAGTCCGTCGATGTAGATGACCGCCGACTGCAGCGCTACATCGAAACGTTGTCCGCGAACGCTGTCGTCCTGAATGAACGATATGTTTTCCAGGTCCAGCCGGTCCAATGCCAGATTGATAGGTCGTTGGGCCTTGTTGCGCGCGGGAAACAACTTTTCCAGCGCGGTTTCGAGATTCGATTCGGCATCGCCCAGATCGCGTCGGATCTTGAACCTGGTATCGGCGATGGTCAATTCCTCTATCTCGATCGAATTATCCAGGAGGGAGAGGAGATTGAAATCGGCGGCGATCTCCTGTCCGTAGAGCAGGGTGTCGCCGTATTTGTCTTCGATGAAAATACCCTGAATGGTCAGTTCGTCGAACCAGGAGAGCCTGGCGTAATCGATGTTGACTTCCGTTTCCAGCGTCCGGCTTAATCCGTCGGTCACCCGGTCGACAAGCCAGTTTTGAAAATCGGGTAATTGTAGCAGGCCTAACAAAAATACCACGGTCAGAACCAGCCAAACGAAGAGCTTACGTACCCGGTGCCACCAGCGACGTTTCCGCTTACGGGGCGGCGGGGTGGTTGATACGTCGTTAGGTTCTTCCATTGGTGGCGTTAGCGGCTATGTAACGCATGTCCTTAACCGCTAGTTGTAGGCAAAATCAACCCCCGATCCGGTAACCTACGGTAGCCAGAAGCTGACTCGCCGGCCGGCGCGGAATCTGGCCCGGAAAGTGTTCGTAGTGCAGGCCGAATACCCATCGCTCACGCAGTACGCTTACACCCGCATTTAGCAAAAAGTAGTTGTTGGAGAAAAAGCTGCGAAAACTGGAGCTGACGGCGTGATAATTACTTAATCCGCCGGTCAACCGCAGGGCGTACTGTTTCCGGAGAATGGGCGTGTACCCGATGGAGAAGTTACCACGCAGGATAGATTGGGATACATCGCTTTGTTCCCGCCAGCGAAAGGAGTGGTACAGGTAATGTACCGAAGCCATGACCGATAGCCGGTCCAACCTTTCGGTGAAACGAGCAGCTGCCTGGTAGCCGATGCCTGCACTGATCTGTTGATCGTTGAAATCGCCGTCGCGGATGTCTATGTACATCAACTGTGCGTAGTGGTCGATCTCTACACCGCCCTGAAGGCGCTTTTCGTTAAGCTCAAGGTTCAGGTTCGGATAGCATTTTTGGTAGGCTTGGAGGACCGACAGGATGCTGCCATCCCGGAAGTTGGCGTCGCTCGCCAACTCCTTGGCTTCGTCACAGTCGCGGGCTATGTATTTCAGTAGATTTCGGAACTGTGCGGGGTTAGCATGCCACATTTCGTAAACGAGTATCGACGTCAGCCGTAAGATGAAGGTGTTGCCCTCGGCCCGGAGAACATACAAATACGGTTCGCTACCCGCCGCTCCGGTATCGTATTCGAAGGGGAATAAATAAACCTTGATCAGGCTCACGTCTCCATCCGCCAGAACTTCGCCCAGTCTTGTCTCCCGCCGGTCTCGACTGCCGATGGTACCGGGTGCGCCTAGGTCAACCTCAATGCTACGCAGTTCGATGCCTGACTTCCCGAACCGTACCGATCGTATGTCTCCGGGCTTGAAGGTCCGGACTTGTTGATCCTGCGTGATTTTGATCAGACTTGACTGGGTGGGCGGTGCGGACTTGCGTATCCGGCCCTCTATCACCGTGCCATCCCGAAGCACGATCTGATCCGGTCCCTGTGCCGACAAACAGCAAGGGAGAAGGAAAACAAGCAGGATGTACGGTAGGCGCATGGTGGGAATGCTAGCGGGCACACAATATGGAGAAAATTAGGAGGAGATTTTTTGGTGACCGGTCGTGAATAGGCGGGAGTTCCGTCGCGTAATCGACTTTATCAGGAATGAGGCTACATAAATGGGTTGTGAGATCGTATCGTTTTGCCCCGGTGGTAGCAATTCACTTTTTTGTCTCGTCAGGCTATGCTTTCATCCAGCAACCACGCGCACGGGTGTTCGGCGACTGAAAAACCAAAGCACAGCACCATCTGTTAGCTATCTTTGCGCCGTAACCACCGTTAACTCCTTCCCGCCTTGAAGTACATCCGCAACTTTTGCGTCATTGCCCATATTGATCACGGTAAATCCACCCTGTCGGATCGCCTCCTTGATTTCACTCAGTCGGTGAATGAGCGAGAGAAGAGAGATCAACAGCTCGACGATATGGACCTTGAACGGGAACGGGGTATCACCATCAAGAGTCACGCTATTCAGATGCATTACCCGCATACCGACGGGGAGATGTACACCTTCAACATGATCGATACGCCCGGGCACGTGGATTTCAGTTACGAAGTGTCCCGTTCTATAGCCGCTTGCGAGGGAGCGCTGCTCCTGGTAGATGCTACACAGGGTATCCAGGCGCAGACCATCTCCAATCTATTTCTGGCGCTGGAGCACGATCTTGAAATCATTCCCGTGCTCAACAAGGTCGATATGGAGACGGCCATGATCGAGGAAATGGCCGACCAAATGATCGACCTCACGGGTTGTGAGCGAAGCGATATCATTCTAGCCTCCGGTAAGACCGGTATCGGCGTACCGGAAATTATGAAAGCGGTCGTCGAGCGGATACCGCCCCCCACGGGAGACCCCAAGGCGCCGCTGCAGGCACTTATATTTGACTCGGTGTTCAATCCCTTTCGGGGGGTGATCGCCTACGTTCGGGTAATGAACGGAGAACTGCGGAAGCACGACGAGGTCAGGTTTGTGGCTACCGAAGCCGTGTACGGCGCCGATGAAGTTGGTGCTATGGAGATCACGCCAAAACCCACCCAAATTATCGGCTGTGGGGACGTTGGATACATCATCACCGGTATCAAGAATAGTTCGGAGATCAAAGTGGGTGATACCGTAACTCTCAATAACAATCCGGGCGAAATGCTGGCCGGTTTCGAGGAAGTGAAGCCG
>JBASAV010000117.1:0-9152 GCA_049650785.1 Lewinella sp.
GTAGCTGGCCTAGCCGGAGCACCGCTTGTAAAGGTAAGAGCCGCGGGGGGAGAACATCCAACCCTTACCGGAAACCGTACCTATCGAAGAATCATAAATAAGGACTTGGTCCTTTGGGCTTGCGGTATCACTGCCTCCGCAGGCATCCTTCACCGTGACGGTGAGGTGATAGAAGCCGGCTCTGTGGTAGCGGTGTTTGCCGATGGCGATGTTACCTTGTTGATTGACCTCAATTTCGGAATTGGTGCCGTCACCCCAGTGCACTGTCGCGGTGTGATGGTCGGTATCATCTTCATCATCGAAGATCACGGTTATCTCTACGGCGTGGCGCTTATCCACTTTCGTATTTGATAATTTGACTTCAATAATTTCAGGAGCGGAGCCGCTGTCGACAATCCCATCGCAGTCATTGTCCTTACCGTCGCACAGTTCGGGGGCACCTGGGTAAACGGTCGCGTCGTAGGGGTCACAATCATCAGCGTCGGGGATGCCATCGCCATCGCTATCAGTAGCCTCCTCCAGGCAGTCGGGAATTTCATTTTGGTCCGCATCGGGCGAGGTACTGTCGGCGTCGAGCGGATCGGATCCGCACGCCAGTTCGTCAGCATCGCTTTGTCCGTCGTTGTCGTCGTCGGTATCCGCGTTGTTGCCGATGCCGTCACCGTCGGTATCGACCGATTCCGTGGGGTCGAAGGGAAAGGCATCGTTGACGTCTAGTACCCCGTCGTTGTCGTCATCCTCGTCGCATGCGTCGCCGAGTTCGTCACCGTCGTTGTTGCTCTGGTCGGCATTGGCTACGGTGGGGCAGTTATCGTCGGCATCGGGTACGCCGTCGTTGTCGGCGTCACGGTCATCTACGTCATCCACGCAATCGGGAGTGCCATCGCCATCCGCATCGGGCGAGGTACTGTCGGCGTCGAGCGGATCGGATCCGCAGGCCAGTTCGTCAGCATCGCTTTGTCCGTCGTTGTCGTCGTCGGTATCCGCGTTATTGCCGATGCCGTCGCCATCGGTATCGACCGACTCCGTGGGGTCGAAGGGGAAGGCATCATTAACGTCGAGCACCCCGTCGTTGTCGTCATCCTCGTCGCAGGCGTCGCCGAGTTCGTCACCATCGTTGTTGCTCTGGTCGGCGTTGGCTACGGTGGGGCAGTTATCGTCGGCGTCGGGCACGCCGTCATTATCGGTATCCGGCGCTGTATCGAGCGCTTCACACCGCGAGGTAGGCAGGGGCGCGCAAGCGGATTGCTCCGTCAGGAAGTCAGTGGCATTGACGTTACCCGCATAGGATAAGCCCTCGCCGCCCAGGTTGTCGGGGCCGGAAGGTTGTTCCCAGAAATTATTGGTCGCATCGAGCGCCTCCTGTCCGCGATTGTTAATTGCGAAATCTCGGATACAACCAAAGGTATTCTGACCGATGGTGGTGCCGGAAGTTCCGAATAAATCAATACCGTTGATCGTATTGGCGATGGTCGAACACGATACGCTGTTGTTCGCACCGATGATACTGATAGCCAGTGATCGGTTTTCTATATGGGTGCCGGTAATTTGTACGCCGGTCGAATTCAAAAGCTGAATACCATTCGTTTGATTGGTGACTTCCGAACCAATCAGTTGCAGTCCATCAACGGTCATATCGGAACAGTTCCGAAGCAAAACCGCTGCTCCATTACCGTTTCCGGTATTATCGAGTGCTCCGCTTCCGTCAGCAACCACGATATCCGCGCCTTGCGCGTTCTCGTCACCGATGGTGTAGCCGCTCATCGAGCTAAGCTGGATACCCGTTCTGCCCGAGTAGATCACATCGGAAATATTCAGTGATCCGGTCACATTATTCAGGCCGAGGGCGGTGCCGAGATTGCCAGTGGCCTCGCTATTCGTTACGGTAAGGTTTTCGACATTGAATGCCGCCACGCCGCTCTGTCCATTAGCGATCGAATTACGCATAACAAAATCGATGGTATTAGCCAGATTGACTGAAGTGCCATTGCCACCGATGGTGGCATCGACGTTATCCACCGTTATGCCGCTTGAAGATTGAACGTCGAGGTTAAAACCGTTGTCGGTGGTACGATTGGCGAAGTTGCTGGTGGACTCCAGTACAATGTCCGCTCCCGTAACGGTTTCGTCACCTACCAGATGATCCTGCAGATCAACCAGTCGCAACCCGGTGCCCTGCAGCGTACCGAAGTCGTTTCCGCTGGCGCGGACACGCCCGATGCCACGCAGTTCTAGCGAGGGCTTGCTACCCGCTATGCTGTTGTTGGTGACCGTGGCAGTAGCTACGTTGCGTACCGCAATTCCCTGACCGCTGCGGTCGGTGGTTACATCGTCGACGACTACATTGCCGGTACCGTCCCCGGAGATGAGCAATCCCAGCTGTGCGGAAAATCCCCGGCGCGACACATCGATCTGCCGGACGCTCAGGTCGCCGCAATTCTGAAAACTCAGCGTCGTTCCGCGGGCGAAGCCCAGGTTGTTGATGCCGCTATCGGACTCCAGGATCACATTGGCCCCCGGCGTGGTTTCGTCCCCAACTACAAGACCCGGGCGATTCGAAAACAGCAGGCCGCTACCGGAGCGATTCTGGTCGGTGTCGTTGGACGGGAAACCGCCGAACTTATTTCCGGAGAACAGGGTAGTGCCGCTGCCCCCGTTTACCGTAATGGCGACGGCGGAACCGAAGCCTACCGGTGCGCCAGCCTCGTAGAATTGGTTGTCCGTCACTGAAATATTATCCACGCTGCCTAGGACAAGCGCGCGTACATTCTCGTTAAACAGGCTATTGCGGATGGTAAGGGTGCCGATGTTTTGCGCCCGCACGCTGGTACTTGCCAGACCGGATAGGTCGACACCTTCTACTACGGCATTCTCCACATTATTCAGCGAGATGCGGACACCGGCGAAGGCAGTAATGCCATCTTCCGGGTCGAAAGTTACCTGGGCACCGGCCGTTCCTTCGCTGCCGATTACCAGCTGGCCGATGTTGTCGATAAGGAGGCCAAAACCACCGCCGGGTGATTCTGCACTCGCCCAGAGGTTATCGTGGATGGCCAGGGTGCCGGTATGATTGGTCACCGCTACTTTACCCAGATTGGCCTGGGTGGTACTATTGACCAGGTTGTTGTCCCGAATGACCAGATCGGTTGTCCCATCGGAAAGGATACCGGAGGCGTTGGTTTCGAAAACGCACGATAAAACGGTGGCGGCTACACCTCCTCGTACTATAATCCCCGACCCACTTTCATTACGGAAAGCCAGGCCCTGGATGGTAGCGGAACCTCCGCTGATCAGGAGGCCCTGTCGGGAAGCTGCGGCGATCGTAAAGGTCGGTGACCCATCGGCGTAGCCGGGTGCGGTGGTGCCGTCCACCTGGACGTCATCCGTGCTTACCGGGAGTTCCTGCCCGCTGGGGAGGGTGAGCGTGCCGGCCACGTTGAATACGATCACGTCCGATCCCGGATTGGCATTCGCGTCCAGGATAGCCTGACCCAACGACCCCGGGCCGTCTACGTTCAGATTAGTAACCGGAAACTGAGCCGCATTCAGGCCGGTATAAGTGAGGATGACAACGGCCGCCAGAAGCAATCGCCGGAGAGTAGAAAAGTGCATATAAAGTTAGTATTGGGATTGAGTTAAATGCAAGTCAGATACGGGGTCGTGGTGTTTCCGGACAAAGCGGAGAAGACAGTACATTCCCATCCCGACCGCTGGCTGCGGTCAGCTCGGGAGAAGTTTCAAAATCACAATAGGGAGTTTCTGTACTAGGAGTTAGTGTATAGGAATATCCATCCGGTCCGACGCAACGCGTCTCCGGCAACCGATAAAGGGGTATATGAAAGGCTGGTTATCTCTGATTCATGGAGCGGTCGCGACATCAAATGCTAGCTCGTATAGTGGGTTATAGCTCCGTCGCGCACTTCGTTCACACATGATAGGAAGAATATCAACCAGGCAAAATTGAATTGTCGAACGGGAGTTTCCAAATACCGGAAAAGGGGGACGAACGAATACAGCCGAGCATTTATGTCGCCCGGACGACAGTAGATAGCACACGCGGCTGGCACAAACGGCTGACTTTGTGGTTCTGCCTAGCCCGCAGCTAATCGCTGTAGAGCATCCTGGCTACGTGCGAAATGGAAGCCATCCAGCACATTGTTGCGCTTCGCGATGATGCGATCATTTCCGAGATTCCCTAAGCTCCCCAAATGGGTATGCTTCAGTTCCGTAGGCGGCAAGAAGGTACCCGCCTCGATGTCCGCCCCCACCTGTTTGTACGCATCCCGGAAGGGTACCCCATCCAGCACCAGGTTATTAACGGCCTCCACGCTGTAGAGGTAGGTGTAGCGGCGATCGGTGGGGAGTTCCTGGGCGTGGACCTTCATCCGGGGTAGGGCGTAAAGGGCGATGGCCAGTCCGTCCTCCAGCTGATCGAGGGCGGGGAAGATGGCTTCCTTGAGCAACTGGAAGTCACGATGGTAGCCGCTCGGCAGGTTGCCGGTCAGCTGACTCATCTGTGCCGGCAGGGTTTGCAGCAGATTACAGCGACCGCGCAGCAGTTCGAAGACATCGGGGTTCTTCTTGTGTGGCATGATGCTCGACCCGGTGGTGAGGTCATCGGGTAGTTGGAGGAAGCCGAAGTTCTGGCTGCTGTACAGACAAACGTCCATGGCCATCTTGCCAATGGTTTGGGCCAAACCGGCAATGGCGAAGGCAACATTGAGTTCCGTCTTGCCCCGGCCCATCTGGGCGGCTACGACATTCACTACCGGCGACTGGAAGCCCAGTAATTCGGTGGTTCGATCCCGATCGAGGGGAAAGTTGGAGCCGTAACCGGCCGCGGAACCAAGCGGATTCTGGTCAACCGTGTCAAAGGCGGCCTTCCACAGGCGAAGATCGTCGATTAGGGCCTCCCCGTAGGCGCCAAACCACAGACCGAAGCTGCTAACCATGGCTACCTGTAGGTGGGTATAGCCGGGGATGAGCTTGTCGTGGTGCTGCTCGCTGAGTTGAGTGAGGGTATGGCTGAGCTCGGCCGTCTGCTCAACGATGCCCCGGATACGCTCGCGGAAGTACAGTCGAAGGTCCACCAGCACCTGGTCGTTGCGACTGCGGCCAGAGTGGATCTTTTTCCCATCGTCGCCCAGTTCCCGGGTGAGTAATAATTCGACCTGACTGTGCACGTCTTCTACGCCATCTTCGATCGTAAAATTGCCGGAGGTCGCCTGTTCATATAGCTCCCGGAGTTTGGCTTTACACCTGCGCGCCGCCGCCCCGTCGATCAAGTCCACTTCTTCGAGCATGGTCACGTGGGCGATGGAGCCCAGGATGTCGAAGGGGGCGAGTTCGAGGTCCAGTTCGCGATCGCGGCCCACGGTGAAGTCGGCGATGCGTTGGTCGAGGGGGTAGTCTTTCTGCCAGAGTTTATCAGCCATACCGCGAAGATGCGGCAAAGCCGGGGAACGGGTCAGCGGTTTCCCCAATCGAAACCCTTACGCAACAGGACAACCGCTTCGGGCGTCAATTCATCGGGACCGGACAGCCGAATCGTGTGCCGAAACTTCTTTTTGCCCATGTGATCCAGGGTCGATTTGTGTAGCAACGGCGAATGAATGACCGAATCGGTGAAGAAGCTCAGTTCCAGCAACTTGGTCATGGGACGGACGACCATCCACGCGCGTTTGTTGGTAAACATGATGGCCTTGCGGGCGGGGGTGATGAGGTTGGGCTCCCATTCGGCCGTGGCGATGAGCACGTCGTCAAAGGCCATGACCACCTCATCGGGCTTACCCTCGAAAATCTCGTCGATAGTCTTCTCGCTGCAGTAGTGATGCTGCCCCTCGCGGCGGAAGGGGCGCTGGCATTTGGGGCAGGTCCACATATCCCGGTAAACGGAGGGCTAGGAGAGCAGGTTCAGGTCAAAGGTGAAGCCGGGGAGTACGTCTTCACCGGTGATCGTGCGGTCGAGGGGGCTTACGAGTTCGACGGAATGATCGGCACGGTATATCCAGAGACGGTCGCTGTCTTCGTCGGTGAGCCAGGCGAGTTTTACGCCGTTGGCGATCCAGACCTCCGCCATCCGTTGCTGCCATTGCGGTAGCGTGCGGATGGGCGAGACGATTTCAGCTACGGCATCTGGTACCAGAAGTACGAAGTGGTTCAGGTCCATGCCTTTTACTTCTAGCATGCTTTTCCGGGAAACATAGGATGCGCTACACATTCGCACGGATCCATCGGGTAGCAGATAACCCATCCGGCTGCTCAAAGAATTACCGCCTTTCTCGCGTGCATACATGGTGAACGCAGTAATCAACTGGGCCTGCTGGTGGCCAACCTGCCCGCTCACGGGAAGGAGGACGGAAACGTGCCCGTCGGCTTCGTACTCGATAAATAGCTCTTTATCGGAAAAGGCAAATTGCTCGAACTCTACCAGCGTAAAGCGCCGCTCACTGCGTAGTGGGAAAAAGGGCAGCGGGAAGGATCGGTAGATTTGAGAAGCGCTGTTCACCTATCTAATATACGGTCAATACCACTGCATCACCTCCCCTAACGCCTTCCGCTCAATCACCGGCACCCTGGCCCCCTCCGCCGGCAAGCCCACCGGCAACAGCAAGTACGCCCGCTCGTTCTCCGGCCGATCCAGTACTCGCTGCAGGAAGTTCATCGGACTGGGGGTATGGGTAACCGTCACTAAGCCGGCCCGGTGGATGGCCGCGATCAGGAACCCGCAGGCGATACCGACGCTTTCGTTCACGTAGTAGTTCTTGAGGCGGTTACCCTCCGCATCCAAGTCGTAGGCTTTTTTGAATACCACGATGAGGTAGGGTGCGGTGGTGAGGAAGGGTTTTTGCCAGTCGGTCCCGAATTTTTCCAGGTCGGCCAGCCACTCGTCCGACATCCGGCCGTGGTAATTCTCGTATTCCTCCCGTTCGGCGGCTTCCCGGATCCGTTGCTTGATGGCCGGATTCTCTACCACGCAGAAGGTCCACGGTTGCTTGTGGGCACCGGAGGGAGCGCTGGCGGCAGTACGGATGATGTCTTCGATGACCGATCGCGGAACCGGGGCGTTCGAAAAGTCCCTTACCGTGCGACGGGTCTTCAGTTCGGCGTACAGGGCGGCGGCGCGCGCTTCCATCTCGTCGCGATTGTAACGCGCGTGTTCTAGCGGTTGAAAGGGTGACATGCCAGGAAGGTACGCCGCTGGCTCCCAGAGTAAATTTCCTACCTACCGCACCCGCTCCATGGCGGCGTGCACCTCGTAAAAGCTGTACGTAAGCGTCAGGAAACCGACGAGGCAGAGCGCCCGGATCAGCGGCCAGTCGATGTAGTGATCGCCGGCCATTATTTCGGTACCATGCAGTAGCAGGTACACGCTGATGGCCGCTATGAGGATGCCCCCGGACGCCTGTAGGGCCGTACGGGTAGGGCAGAGGGTGTTGCCGTTCATTTGGGGAGAGAGACTAAAGTGAGAAAAAACGGCCGGGCAGGTTAATATGGAAGACGAAGGCAATTTTACAACGCCTCCCAAACCTGAAAAAGTCTCTACCCCAAAAATTGCTGTCGCCGGAGCGTCATCCCTTGCCGAAGGTCGCGCTACCGCGGGCCTCGAAGGGAGGCTGTTCCGGCCGGTTCGCCGGGTTTTCTTCCAGCATCCGCATCACCTCATCGATCGCGCGTTGCAGTTGCGGGTCCTCCCCTTCAATCACGGCTTTGGGAAGCTGCTCCACCTCGATGTCGGGGGCCACGCCTTCGTTCTCAACCCGGTAGCCGTCTTCGTCCCAGAAGGCCACGTTTGGCGCGGTCACCGAGCCCCCGTCGATGAACTCGGGGTAGCCCAGTACGCCGACCAGGCCGCCCCACGTCCGCTTCCCAATGATCGGCCCCAGTTCGTTCTGCCGCCACAGGTAGGGAAACAGGTCACCGCCCGAACCGGCGGTCTCGTCGATCAGCAGCACCTTCGGCCCCTGGATGGAAGCAATCGGCGCGTGCTGAATCTCGCCGTAGCGGTAGGTCCAGCTGTTCTGGTAGGGACGCATCAGCAGCTCGATGTAGTAATCGGCGATCTGGCCGCCGCCGTTAAAGCGCTCGTCGACAATGATTGCCTCTTTATTCACCTGCGGGAAGAAGTAGCGCTTGAAGTAACTGAAGCCGCCACCGCCCGTATTGGGGACGTAGACGTAGGCGACCCGCCCGTCCGTGGCCTCGTTCACCTTCTGCAGGTTCCCTTCTACCCAGTCGCGGTTGCGGAGACTGTACTCCTGCTCTACCGGCGTAACGGTCACCGTCCGGGCATTCGAGCCGTCGGCATTCGGGCCCACGCGCAGGTCGACGTTGCGGCCGGCGGTCCGCTCGAAAAAGCGGTACAGGTTATCCTCGGCGGTCACCTCCTGCCCATCCACGGCCAGTAGGTAGTCTCCTTCCTCCACGTTCACGCCGGGGGCCATCAAAGGGGCTTCCAGGTCCTGGTTCCAGTTCAGTCCCCCGTAAATTTTGGCGAAGCGGTAGCGGCCGTTGGCTACTTCGTAGTCCGCGCCCAGTAGTCCGCCGGCAATTTCCTCTTGGTCTTCGAGGGGTGTTCCCGTACTGCCGAACCGGTGGTGACCGACACCCAGTTCGCTACCCATCCACTGCATCACGCGGTAGAGCTGGTCACTGGATTTGACATCGGCCAGGAAGGGCTCGTACTTCTCCTTCATGGCGGCCCAATCCACGCCGTGCATATTGGGGTCGTAGAAGTAGTCGCGGTTCACCCGCCACATTTCATCGAAGATGTTTTGCCACTCGGCCTGCGGGTCGATGCGCACGCTGAGGTTGTAGCTGTCGCCCGACTTCAGGTCGTCGGCCTCGGGTTCGCTGAGGGAGGTGATACCGTACCGGTTGCCCTGGTACACCAGTAGCTTTTCCCCGTTGCCGGTCACTTCGAAGCCGCCGGCGTCGATCAGGTCCGTTACCTCCCGGTCCTCCAGACTGAAGCGGTGCATCTTGCTACCCTGGTCGTTGTCGGATAGGAAGAGCAGTTCCCCCTCCTTCGCGCTGACCAGGTTCCGGTAATTGCCGTTCGGGACGGGCAGGTGGACCACCCGGTTGGATAGGCCGTCGAAGTCGATGGGGAAGGGGACGGGTTCATCGTCTTCTTCATCGCTATTCTCCTC
>JBASAV010000118.1:0-6706 GCA_049650785.1 Lewinella sp.
ATGTAGGTACGCTCTCTATGACTGATGCCGCCGCCCAGCTCATCCGTCAAGCCGGAATAGGCGACGCCGAAACTAAAGCTTCCACTCGTTGGATAAGGAGAGGTTATTCTGGTCCGCTGTGCGGCCAGTGTGCCCAGCATGCCTAAAACTAATAGCAGGGACAGCCAACTTCTCATAATCCGGACTATAGGTGGAAAATAGAGAAGATACGGCTCCTTGCCGGTCCCACATAGTTACCCACTCTGCATTAGCCGCTGCAGCGCTTTTTCCACATCCAGTTTATCCTGGTCCATTACGGCCACCGCCCAACCCTGCAACTGCGCACGCTGGGCCAGATACATTTGCTCGGTTTGCCCGGGGGTGGGTATAAGAATTGCTTTCTTGTTAAGCGCCCGCAGATCCATCAGCGTGGAATAGCCCGGCCGCGCTATAACGTAACGGGCAGCCGTCAGCAGCGGGGAGAGGGTAGCCGTATTAGTAAAATTAATACTCTTGATGGAGGTGTCGAGGGCTTTGGCGGTAGTCGGCAAACCCCGCACGATTCGCGACGAGTTGGGTAGTTTTTCTAGCTGGGGAAGAAGGATATCCTCGAGTCGGGTTCGCATGGGTTCGGGACCCGACAAGAGCGCGAGGAGATCGTATTCCGCCACACCATCTTTGGGCATGATATGCGGTAAGGGACCAATGAACAGGACGTTTTCGTACCCTGCCGGATCGGATAGCTTGCCGCTTAGCCGGTCGTGACCAGGGTGATCGGGTATCCAAAACTCATCGAACTTAGCCAACTGCCAGCGGTAAACGGCCGTGGCGGGCGCGAAGTGGGTGATCGGGTGCAACTGGTGAGTCAGGAAAACGGAGTGGACATCCGGATGGTAACACCCGAAGCGGCTGTCGGAGACGATCCGGTCAACACCCAGCTCAGTAACTAATCTGGCCGTAGCGTGGCGTTCCGCCTTGATGTTCTTGCGCCAGTAATAGGACTGCCGGGCTACGTTCCAGACCATTGATTTGGTAGGGTAGCGTACGCGGTACGGGGGCAGCTCGTGGATTTCGGTATCGGGCAACTCCCGGCGTAGCATCTCGGCGGCCGGCCCGCTGCTCGCCCAGCTGATCCGTACCCCCTCCATCCGAAGCTGGCGAGCCAGGGCCAGACTACGTGCGGCGTGGCCCAGGCCCCAGTCGAGGCAGCAAATGAGGGTATGTTCGGATTCAGGATCGAGGTCGCGCAAGCAATTCAGTTTTCTATCTAACCTTGCCCGTCGGTGCAAGTTTGCGGCCACCTTACCGTAGTATGGGCCAGGGAAGTCTGCACCCAGGTAATGCAGGGCTTCGTCGGAGGTGGTGTCAACTGCCCGTATGGGGTCGGCTTCTCCTGCGCTCCGGCGCCACAATCTGCTATCCGCCGATCAATAGTAGCTTGAACGCAACCAATACCGCGCAGGTGACGAGCAGCGTGCGCTCCGCGGCACCCTCCCGGATGTTAAATTGCTTGCGCACCCTGGCCCGGAAAATAAAGTAGAGCGCCGGCCCGTAGAGCAGGCTGCCAGCCAAGAACAATTCGATGGACCGATGCCAAAATGATTGGTCGGAACGGACGGTCGGCACCTCGATGCTGCCGAGTAGGGTGTAGCGGATCACGTCCCACACCGGGGTCAACCACTGAAACAGCAGGTAGGCGAAGGAAAGTACCCAGCCGATGCGCCGGCGCTGCCATAATCGGAGTGCCGCGAGCAGGCAAAAGACGGCTGCTCCGCAACCAACCAATGTGATATATAACGTGAACCCGTCCACTGATTCGGCGGGCCGCAGTGAGATCAGGCCACTAAAGAACAGCCCGTATATCTGTAAGCAAGCCAACATACCCATCAGGCCGGTCAGGGTATCGATAATGGAGTCCGTACTTATCTGGATATTCTCCTGCCAAGCGTACGTATTAACTTGCTCGTTAGGGGCCGTAGACCTTTGCCCGGTTTGGGTGATCCAACCGCGGGGGTTCCGTTTGTGTAACTCGATGTCCCCGACCCGGGCACGTCGCCGCTCCAGTATCTCATGGCGCGCCACCCCCCGTCGCTCCAACTCGTTCCAGATAGCCACCACCTCTTCCGGGGCCTGTTGGTGGGCGTGCTCCAGGAGGTCGATAAGTTGGTCGAAAGTCAGGGTTCGGATAGGGTCGGCACTGCCGGTCATACCCTTTAAAACTCGATTGGAGCGATCTCACGTGTCCCGTAACACCGATTCCTACTCAGTGCGGGTCCAGATTACCGTCCGCTCGAATTCTTCCGGGAAGTGGAAACAGGTACCGTCTCCACCGCCCGTGAATCCGCCAGATGGCACGCAGACCAACTCGCAGCGATCATCGGTTAGGGTTCTCCGTAAATGCGCCGACGACGCAGTCGGGGAGCAGATTATTTTCCTCCTTCTCGCAACCGAACACTGCCAGAAGGAGGAATAGAATGGAGCTACGCATGATTCTAGGTTTATTCCATGCGATAAGACGGTCAATTACACCCCTGCGTTGGGGTGCAGTAGGTAAATGTCGCCGGAGACAGGAAAACCTAGAATTTATAGCGAACCACGCCCCGCAAAAAGAAGGGCGTACCCGGGGTGAAGTGGATCTCCTCCACGGGATTGGTCTCGGAAATCAGGCGGGACTCGGTAGCAAACTGCGTTTCGTTCCATTCCTCGTCCAGCACATTCTCAACAACGAGACCGAGGGATACCGGGCCGATGTTGTAATTGACGTTGGCGTCCACGATGAAGTAACCGTCGGCAATGATGGAGTTGTCCTCGTTGGCTGCTCGATCACCTACGTAGCGGTACCGGATACCACCGGTCCACCGATCGTTCAGGACATTGAGGCCACCGGAGCTGGTCAGATCGGGCGCCAACGGGATATAATCGGCTCCCTCCGGCTCGGCGATGCTGCGGGCGAAGGCATAATTGACATCGGCGTCGGCAAACAGCCAGTCGGTGAGCTGGTAGCGGACACTCAGGTCGATACCCAGGCGGCGGGTTTCCCCGCTGGGTTCCACGATGCCGGCGTCTCCGACGTACACGAATTCCTGTTCCAAGTAGAGGTACCACAGCGCGGCGTTCAGGAAGAGGCGACCGGTGGGTCGGAAGACGCCACCCAGGTCGGCACCGTAAGCCGCGGGAAGAATCTCGGCGGCGGACTGGTCCAGCACGACGCGGGTATCGTTGGCGTGGAAGCCGACACCGGTCTTTAGAAAGAGTTGGGTCCGGTCGTTGACGGTGTAGAGGAAGTTCAGCTTGGGACTAACGGCCGTCTTGCGCTGCTCCTGCCGGTCGTAGGCGGTCTGGAGTTTGTCAACGTAGTTGAAGACGAAGTGGTCCAGGCGTACGGCCGGGTTGATGAGCAGGTCACCGAATTCGAAGTCGGCACCGGCGTAAGCGTACAGGTTGCTTTCGTCGATGTCGCCGTACTGCAGCCGTTCCAGCAGTTCGGTTCGGTTGCGGGTCCGGCTTAGTTCGACGTCGTCGTTGTTGTCGTACCGGAGGCCGATGCCGCCCTTCAGGCTGGCTTCTCCGCCGCTTGTATTGAAGCTGTGGTTGAGCTCGGATTTGAAGCCGAACACTTCGCGGTCCTCGTGCTGACGGATCTGATCACCGTTTACCGGATCCTCCAGAAAGAAGGTGAAGTTGGAGAACAGCTCGAAGTCGTATCGGGAGTAGAAGGCATTGGTCTTGATGAACGTGCTGCGGTCGATCACCCGCAGGAACTCGCCGGCCAGGTTAGTACGCCCGGTAAAGCCGCCCTCCGTATCGTCAATGGCGCCGAAACGGCCGATCATTCCGCTCTCGACGGCGCGCACGGGAATTTGCCCCGAAGCATCCCACTTGCTCTCGAAGTGGCTGGCCAGAAAGGACAGCTTGCTGCCGCCGGCTAATTCAGTGGTGTAGCGCCCCATCAGATTGAGCCGGTTGAAGTGCTGGCTGGACTCGAAGGGGCCGTCGGTCAGGATATACTCCGTAGCGAGGTAGGCGTTGCTGCGTTCGCCATCGAGCAGATCGAAAAGGCCTACGGCGCGCAGGGTGTTGAAGGATCCGAATTCGGCGGTCAGGAGGGAGCGGTCCAGGTTCTCCTTCAGCGAGAAGTCCACGTAACCGGCGGTAGCGAAGTTACCCTGGTCTGCGTAGTAGGGGCCCTTACCGTAGTCGATCTTTTCAATGGTTTCCGGGATGATAAAGTGCAGGTCGGCGTAGCCCTGCCCGTGGGCGTGGCTCACCATGTTGACCGGCATCCCCTCCACGGAGATGGCGACGTCGGTACCGTGGTCGATATCGAAGCCCCGCAGGAAGATCTGCTCGGCTTTGCCACCGCCGGCGTGCTGACCGATGATCATACCGGGTACGCGGCGCAGGACGTCCTGCGCGGAGTTGACGGGCCGGAGGCGGGAGTCGATGTCGGTAGCCACATTCAGCGAGCGGAGGTCGGGCCGCACGGTGATGGCGTCCAGATCGAAGAAGGATTCTTCCATTTCGACCTCCAGGGGCTCACCTGTAGCAGTTACTTCGACCATCTGGGCCCGGTAGCCGAGATAGGTGATCTGAAGACTATCACCGGCCGTAACCCCCTCCAGCAGGAAGTTTCCCAGTTCATTGGTGTGGGTATGGTGCTCGGAATTGAGATGAAAGATGTAGGCACCGATGATCGGCGTACGGTCGGCGCTAAGTACGCGGCCTTCCAGCGTCTGCGCGGCGAGGCCCGCGGATAAGCAGGCAATCAGTAAAAAAAGGCTGATGCGAATGGTCATAGTGTGGTCTGGTTCATAGCTCAATCAATCTCCCCTTCGGCCTCGGCTAATAAGCGGGACAGGGTTTCTTCTAAATATTCGCCCTGCAGGGCGATGGTCGGTAGTTCGAAAACGCGGTGCAGCGGTATCTCTAATTCGAAGGCGTCGCTAATGCGGGCCGACAGCCGGATGGCGGTCAGGCTGTGCCCGCCCAGATCGATAAAGCGATCGTGACGGCCAACGCTTTCCAGGTTCAGCACCTGCTGCCAGATGCCGGCCAGTAGTTCTTCTATCTCGCCCTCGGGTGCCACGTAGGCCACGGCTTCCGTTGGGGGGCGGGCACCGAGTTCGGTGAGCGCGCGGCGGTCCACTTTACCGGAGGCGGTCAGGGGCATATCCGCCAGCGGGATGAATAGCTGGGGGATGCTGTAATCCGGCAGTTGCCGTTGGAGTTGTTCGCGAATCTCGGCCGGGGTAAGACCGTCTCCACCCGTGTAGTAGGCCACCAGTTGGCGGCGGTCGTAGTTTTCACCCGGGTCCTGGTAGCCGATCTCGCCCATTATGCGCTGAACCGCCCTGGTGTCCACTTCCTCGTTGATCTCCTCGAGGGCGGCATCCCGCTGCTTGTGGCCGATGCGTACGTCCCAGCTGTAGGGGAAGGCGTAGTTGTTATAGCCCTTTTCCTTCTTGTGGACGTAGATGCCCACCTGGTTGATCAGGCAGTTCGTCGAGCGTCCGGTATCGGTGGGGCGTACCCAGGGCAGACGGTGATCGAGGTAGGCGTACATCTCGTCCAGCGTAGCGTCGGTATAGCGATAGAAATCCAGGAAGCGGACCCGGTCGAACACCTCGTCGGTATCAAAGGCGGAGGTATCCAGCAGGTCGCGCACCGCATCGTCCGCCCGGTGGTACACCTTGCGGGCTTCCAGGATGGCGGCATCGATACTGCCCTCTGCGTGGCCTTCCCAGAATAATTCCTCCGTGAGGCGGGTCTCGAAAAACTGACCGCGGCTCAGTCCGGTGACGATGTAAGGAATGCTCTTCTGCAGCGCCAGCTGGGTAGCCAGGGTGTAGATGGTCTTGAAGCAACCGTTGCAGACGTTGCAGTGGCGTTGCAGGCTGTCGACGAAGATCTCGTTCATGGCCGGCGTGCTGCCGAAGTGGACGTCGACGCCCAGATCGGAGGCTACCCGCCGCACGTTGTCCAGCGCCTGCTCCGAAATGTAGCCGTTGTCTAGGGTAAACGCCAGCACTTTCAGGTCGAGCTCGACCAATTGGCCAAGGGCGTAGGTGCTGTCCTTGCCACCGCTCAGGAGCATGATGCAGTCGTACTCGGCCCCGTTCTGGCTGGGCCGGTCGGCGAAGATGGCACGGAGATCATCCAGGTTGCGGAAGTAGGCTTTGGCCTTCGCTTCGTAGGCTTCGAAACCCCGACAGAGCTGGCATACCCCTTCCTCGTCGAAGGAGGCGCTCGGATAGTTGGCCGGCAGGCCGCAGTTGGTACAGTAGTGATCCACGGGGGCCTGCGACCAGGCCGTCGGATCCACCAACTCGACCGCCGCGGCCGTGATACCCGCTTGGGTGGTCAATGCCTGCTCTACCTCGTCGAGTTCGATACGGTAGCCGCGCCACTTCGTTTGTCGATCGTTGCGGCCGAGGAATTCGATCTCGCCGCGGTCGTTGCGGCGGGCACGGTCACCGGTTTTGTACAGTCGCTTTCCCGGCCGGTAGGGGTGGTCGAGAAATCGCTCGGCGGTGAGGTCCGGCCGGCCGTGGTACCCACGGGCCAGGCAGTCGCCGCCCAGGTAGAGCTCGCCGCTCACGCCGTCGGGTACGAGGTGCAGACGGTCGTCCAGGAGAATGGCCTCCGTATTGTCGATGGGGTAGCCAATGGGTACGGTCTCCAGGCCGGTGCGCTCCGGGTCGTACCGCATCTCGACACAGCCTACGGT
>JBASAV010000119.1:0-3398 GCA_049650785.1 Lewinella sp.
ACACCAGATTTACCAATCGAATAATTCAGCTATTCCTATAAACTCGGCGGAGGAGCCTCGTACCTCGGTCGGCAGACGAGTTTACTCCCGCAACTTGTCCAAATACTGCCGCACCCCGTGGTGACTGACCGTCCGCCCAGTGAAGAAAGCCGTGGCATCCTGCCGCTCCGGGGGAGAAGCATCGAGGCTGGAAAGGATATTCTGTAGATGCATCTTCATATGGCCGCGCTGGATGCCAGTCGTAACGAGACTGCGGAGGGCGGCAAAATTCTGTGCCAGCCCGGTGGCGGCGGCTACGCACATTAATTCCTCGGCGGTAGGACGACCCAGGATGTCTAAAGCCAGGTCCGCCAGTGGGTGAAGGCGCGTCAGCCCCCCTACGGTACCGAGTGCCAGGGGCACGGTCAGTTCGAAAACGAAGGTGTCATCCACTACCCGGCACCGGCTGAGGGACCGGTACTTCCCCCCCTCCGCAGCAAAGGCGTGGGCGGCCGACTCCACGGCCCGGAAGTCATTACCGGTAGCCAGTACCACGGAGTCGATACCGTTCATGATCCCCTTGTTGTGGGTCACGGCGCGGTAGGGATCCTGGCGGGCGATATCGACGGCCAGGGTAAACCGGCGGACGAAGTCGGCCGCATCCACCCCGGATCCGGCCAGGTTCATCTTGTCGATGGGACAACGCACGCGGGCGTTTACCACGCAGTTGGGGGTATGATTGCTGAGGATGGCCATGATAACCTCCAGGTCACGCTCGTGATCCGATAGCTGGGAACTGTCTGATGACCACAGCTGAATTTCCGTTGCGTAGGCTTCCAGGACGGTATTGATAAAATTGGCCCCCATGCTATCGCCAGTCCCGAAGCTCACCAAGAGTTGGTAACACTGCTCGTTCACGTCCGGCAGGTGCTTCCACTGCATGGACCGTACACCACCGCCCCGATTTTCCATCCGGCTGGTGATGCCCGATGTCGCATGCCGCAACCGACGCTCCAACTCCGGAAACAGGGCTGCGCGTCGCTCCGGTGATCCCGCCCAGCGAAAGTGCAGTTGTCCGAGCTTCTCCGTACTCACAATGTCCGCCTCGAAGCCCCCCCGGGTCATCCAGTATTTCGCGGCACTGCTGGCGGCCGCTACGACACTGCTCTCCTCGATCACCATTGGTACGGCGTGGAGTTCTCCGTTGATCAGGAAGTTGGGCGCGATGCCGAAGGGCAGGGGAAAATTGCCGAGAGTATTCTCGCTAAAGTTGTCGATGACCTGTTGCAGATCGCCGCTATTGGCGTCGAAGAAGGCAAATTCGCCGCTATCATGCCCGCTTAGGAAATGGTCGAGCACCCATTGGCGGCGCTGTTGCTTGTCGAATTTGCTGAATCCGCTGATGCGGCGGTTTTCCCGGATGTTGTCGGACACGGGCTGGAGTGTATAGTTATAGCCGGGGACGAAGATAGGCCTTGGCCAGTTCCAACCCGCGAATCTGGGTAGCCACGTAGCGCTGGATACTCCCGTAGTCTTCCCGGGCGTGACGGAGCAGAGCGGATGCCTGCCCGTAAATGGCCGGCAGCGAACTCAGAGAAGTCAGGTAGTAACCATCCAGGAATGACCGGACTCCCCCACTGATGATCACCTTCTGGCAACTTACGCTCTGGGGTGCTTCCTCTACGATTTGGTTGATCTGGCGGACCATCTCCTCCGCGGAGTGCCCGACCCGGGTGAGTCCTTCGTAGGCCAGGCGGGCGAGCGCGTCCGATCGAAATAGTTCCAGCTTGCTAAAGTTCGTTCCGCCGTTGGCTGCCGTATCGAGTGCCAGGATGGGTAGCTCCAGCAACGCGCGGAGGCTGGCCGGTCCCATCCCCTGCCCCACTTCCTTCACGATGACGGAAAGGTCGGGCATCAACCGCAACACTTCACGGATCGTATCGAGTGGGGATACGTTGAAACGGTCGCCTTCCGGCTGTAGCCATTCCTGTAAGGGGTTGACGTGGATAATGAGTCCGTCCAGATCAAGGGCATCGATAAGTTGCTGGATCAGCACGGAATCGCCATCTTCCAGAAGGCGCTGTACCTGAGCGGCGCCGAGATTGGCGAAAATGGGCACACTATCCCCCGCGAGTGGACGGACGTTGAAATCACCGAAACGGTGATCTTCGTAGAGCAGGCTCCGGCACGACCCCAGCCCCATCCCGAGGCCAAACTCGCCCGCTGCCCGCGCCAGGTTTTGGTTGATGACCAGTGCCTTTTCGGTGCCGCCGGTCATGCTGCTCACCCATAAGGGTACACGTACGGACTTATTCCCCCAATCCAGGCTGCCGTAGCTACCGGGCGTCGGGTGGGCGGAAAGCAGCGGTTCGTAATCAAAGCGTTCGTCCAGCCCATCCCGATCGGCCTGCGAATCGAAGGCAAGCTCAATATGGTCCTCCTTTCGACCGGGTGCATTGGGATCTTCCATCGCGGCCCCTGGCAAATGAATGGGCAAAGTTTCCGACATAGTATTGCCAACGTTAGGCTAAAAGAATGGTTGAAAGGATAAAAAAAGGGAGTGCCCACTGGGCACTCCCTGAAAAACGGTCTTTCCAAAAAGCAAACACTTGACAAATTCTTGTCCCCGTGGGGAGGCGATGTATCTAGGACACCAGATGGTTACACCAATTCGGGCGTCTCGACATCACACGTTATATCTTTAGGGTTTATCGGAGTTTGGCATTTTACAAAAGTTCACAATGAAGAAGACATCGATACTGATACCTGTAATCCTTGTTGTTTGCCTGATCGCGCTCGCGCTGCTTGTTTCTCAGGCTATTGCCGCATCGGAGCAAAGCCAAACTGGGATCGAAGATAATACCAATTCCACGGAACTTCCAAGGCTTCGGGCTGATGATTCCCTGAATATCCGTGACGGCCAAAATCAGGGAACCGGTTCGACAGACACACAAGACCAACGTTTACAGGACCTTGTGCCTGCCGACAGGAACGACAGAGGTGTGACGTCCAATGGTTCCGGCGGAGGTGATTTTTTTGTTATTGCCGGCACCTTTCGACAGGAAATTAACGCGCGCACCCGCGTCCGTAGTCTGCAAAACGCGGGCTTCCGTGACACATCGCTCGAGATTTTCGACCGCGGCACCTACGCCGTTGCGCTGGTGGATCACACGGATTCTTACGGTGAGGCCGAAGACCTGGCCCGTCGCGTCCGGAAGGCGGGCTTCGAGGTGGAAGTCTACCGCAAACGGTAAACCTATTTCTGATAGGCCAGCATGCCCCCCTCCAGGTTACGGACGTGCTTGAAGCCGGACTGACGCAACAATTCCTGCGCCATCGCCGAACGCTTCCCGCTACGGCAGTAGACGATTATCTCCTGCTCCCGGTACGGAGACAGTTTATCCATCCCCATACTTAAC
>JBASAV010000120.1:0-9488 GCA_049650785.1 Lewinella sp.
GCGGGAGCATCATTGTTGGCCGGGGCGGGAGCAGGGGGGATCACGACCTGCGGCTGATTCTGCTGCGTGGGCATTGGAGCGGCATCGGGAGCGGTGGGTATATTCACCGGGGCGGATACCGGTTCCGGCGTGGGAGGCACACCAACCGGCTCGCTACCGATCGTCAACTGCTGGCCGATACTTATCGTACTTCCCGATAGTTGGTTGACGCGTTGAATTTCCATCACCGTAACGCCATAGCGGCGCGAGATGGCGTAAAGGGTTTCGCCCGCGGAGACCGTATGTATGGTGGCCGGTTTAACCGACCGGGCACTTTCGGCTTGGGTGGTTGGTTCATTTTCAACTGCGGCAACAATAGCGGGATCCACCGCTTTGCTTTCTCCCTCCACGATTTGTGGTCCCCCCGAAAGTTCAGCCATCACCGGCTCTGCTTCGATGTAGAGCGGAACAAAGGTTGTTGCGGGCGTGCTCTTTTCGCAGTTGGCCAGGAGATAATCCGCTAGCGGTTGCTGATTGACTTCCGGGGCGACAATAGACTCGCCCTTGCTGAAGCGTCCGTCGCCCGTCAGGTGCCGTTCCACGACGCCCAGATCGGGTGCAATACGGTAAGTGATGTAGGGGTAGGCGGTCCCGGGCTTATGTTGCCGCAGGAGATAGGTGCGCTCGCAGCCACTATCCTGCTGTCCTTCGAAGAGTACTTCGGCGCCTTCTCCTTCGGTGTCCAGGTTCACCCCAATGACACTATTTTCCCGGTCGAAAGTGTAGGCGGCCAGGGGCGATTGATAGTGGATACCACCATCCATTTCGTGGAGGACGGCCGCCATTAGTACGGGTTCCTGGCGGTACCCGCCGTCGGGCATCACGGTAAGAATGAACAGATGATCGACCCCGTCATTGATACGACTCGCCTGGTCCTCCGTAATCGTAAAACTGCTGCAGGAGAGCGCCTCTTCGGGTGCTCGGTTCCGAACCGTTGCGCCGGCGGCGTCCGTTTCAAGGAGCATCCGCATTCCGAATCCGGCGGGTAAGCTGTAGGCGTAGTAGTCCATTTGCGAGACATCCTCGACCATGCGTTGGTAGCGGATCCGTTCCCCACACTCCTGCCCGAAGAGAAGATAGACCTGTGCGGCGTAGCCTTGCCCCCACCATAGGCTGGCAAGCAATACGAAAAGTGATCTCATCTACTAAGTGGTTTGGCGTCGTAAGTTGTACAGTGGCAATAGCAAAACGGAAATACAGGATCCGAACTTGCTTACCAACTGTGTAATTCTACCCGGACAAAAGCTAGCCTCCGGGTTGGTAGCAATACAACAAGGTAGGCAGATTCCAGATTTTGGGTCCTATATCCGGTGAAGGGGAACAAAAATTTCCCCATCTATAGGGACAAATACAATACGGGTAACCGTAGTTCGTCGGCGGAGCGCGTTTAACATCTCCGCCGGGCAAACAATCCGGGGGCAAACTATGATTGAAAGGTAATGCGTACCCTACCCTACCTCATCAGCCTGGCCTTCCTGCTCCTCTCCTGTGATAATGCCGACCGACAAACGATCGACCTGAGTGATCAGGTAACGACCGAGCCGGTGGACGGGGTCGGTCACTACGTATACGCCCTGACACTTCCGCGAAGCGTAGCCCCCGGAGATAAATTCGAAGTTCAAATGGAATGGCGAACGGTAGGGAGCGTAGATCCCAACGCGCGCTACACGATGGAGGCTATCCTGACCGGCCCCGACACCAAAATCTACTCTCTACCCTCCGGCGCGAATACGGTGGGTGAATTACATCTGGCCAACTGGCTCAGCTATAGCTTCCTCGTGCCCGAAAATTTTACCCCCGGCGAATACGACTTCGGTGTACGGCTGCAGGATGAAGTCGGAGACGGCGGGGAGGTTCCGCTGGGCTTTCTGCCCGACCTCGAGATCGCGGACGGCTTTTACCGCCTGGCAAACATCACCGTGGGTCCGACGCCTAACTAGCCTTGGGATAAAAATCATCCAACTGACGCTCCCGGGGAGGGCCCAGCTTACCTACAGATTTAGCGACCAACATCGCCACGGTAGCGTCGCCGGTGACGTTGGCGACGGTCCGGCACATATCCAGCGGACGATCAACGGCAAAGATCAGCGCCAGCCCCACTTCCGGTATCCCTACCTGACCTAGGACAATCACCAGCATCACCATGCCCGCACCGGGCACCGCAGCCGATCCGATACTGGCGGCCAGTGCGGTAACGATGATGGTGATCTGGTCACCTATACCCAACCCCATCCCGTAGGCCTGGGCAATAAAAACAGCGGCAACCGCCTGGTACAGGCTGGTCCCGTCCATGTTGATCGTCGCACCAATCGGGAGCACGAAACTGGTTACCTCTTCGTCTACGCCCAGATGCTCCTCCACGCGCTCCATGGTAACCGGCAGGGTGGCCGCGCTGGAGCTGGTACTGAAAGCGAGCAATTGCGCCGGGCTCATCCCGGCAAAGAAATTACGGTAGCTACGGCCCGTCACCACCTTGACCAACATCGGGTAAACACCGAATATCATGATGCCGAGGCCTAACAACACACATAGGCTGTACATGATGAGCGCTACAAAGAGATCCTTACTCGGCGCTTCCACTACCAACGACGCCAGGAGGGCAAATACCCCGATGGGGGCGGCCAGCATAATCAGGTCGATGAGTTTGAGCACCACTTCATTGACCCCATCGAAAAAATCCTTGACCGGCTGGGCCCGCTTGGGATCGATGAGGATGAGTCCGACGGCAAAGAAGATCACGAAAACGATCACCTGCAGCATGTTTCCGTTGCTCCCCGCCGCGGCGACGATATTCTCTGGAACCAGGTCGACCAGGGCCTGGAGGGGGCCGGATTCGGCCTGCGCGGAAGCGGCGGTTATCTGATTACCCGCATCGAGCGCGAAATCGTTGAGTAGATTGTCACGGGTGGTTTCGTTGATGCTGCGACCTGGGGCCACCACGTTGACGATCACCAGTCCGACAACGATTGCCACGATGGTCGTGCCAACGTAGAGGCCAATGGTGCGGACGCCCATTGTACTCAGCTTCGATATGTCTTTGAGATCCGTGATCCCCTTGATGAGGGAGGCCACGATCAGGGGAATAGCGATAAGCTTAAGGCTGTTGATGAAGATCGTACCAAAGGGCTTGATCCAGTCACTGACGAATTCCCCCCAGCCCAGACTGGCCGCGAGTACACCGAAGCCCACCCCCAGGGCCATACCGATCAAAATTTGCCAATGGAGTGCCAGCTTGCTCATACGTTTCATTTGGTCGGGTCAAAATAGCCCGGCCGGCGGCACATAACAAAACGCTCTACCCCAACAGATTGGGATATTCGTCCTCCGGCGGCTTGGCTACCGGATCGATCATGGGTAGTTCCATGACCTTCGATTCCTTGGGGCCAACGGTGATAAACCTTAGGAAACCTCCGTGACATTCAGCGATGTGGCGGGCGAACGTCCGAAAGTTGTGGTAGTAAAGATAGTCGTAGGGTTGGCGTAGCTTGGGAAGGATGGTGTTGAGCTTACTCAGTTCCCCGACAATGTATTTTTCCCGCGCGCTGACGCCATTAACCATACCATTGTATAGCTGCTGAATACGTTCCGGTAATCCCTTCTCAATAATCTCGTAGTAGCCGTTCAGGCGACCGCGGTTATTATAGCTCCGGATCTCGGCCAGGCGGTGGGCTTCAGTCAGTTCGACCTCATCGAGATCGTTGTCGGCGGCGCCCACGAGGATCGTAATCAGGGGAATAGCGTCGAACATCAGTTGCTGCTCTTCGTCGGTCAGGGTGTTAAACTCTCTCAGCATTAGTTTCTACTTTGCGGCGACAAACATACGTAGTACCACCGAGGCACATGCAGCAATTCCTCCTTTTTTTGATGGCCGTCGTGGCCGGAGCCATGCTGGCGGTTCAGGCCGGACTCAACAGCGGCATGGGAAAAGCGGTGGGCAGCGCCGTTTACGGTGCCTTCATTTCTTTCGTCACCGGGGGAATTGCCCTGCTGGCCTACTGTCTGATTTCCGGTGTACAGCTGGGCAACGTCCGGCGGGCCTTCGAGATTCCCTGGTATTACTGGATGGGCGGCGTGCTGGGAGGCTTTTACGTATTTGCCATTATCGTGCTGGCCCCCCGACTCGGGGTTGCGGTGACTATCGGCCTCACCGTGGCCGGCCAGATGATCTTCAGTTTAATAATCGATCACTACGGTTTACTGGGCATTCCGCAGAACCCGGTTAACTGGCTCCGTATCCTGGGGATTGCGGCGGTCATCGGCGGCGTGGTCCTGCTCAGAACGAACTGAATCAGATTGGCCAGGTCAGGCGGTCAACGTACCTTTGCCCGCTATGGGATGGTTTAAACGACTCAAGGACGGTATCCAGACCGCGACAAGAAACAAGAAGGAAGCACCGGAGGGACTCTGGTACAAGTGCCCGCGGTGCAGTGAGACCGTTACCCGAAAAGAACTGCGGGAGAACGTCTTCAAGTGCCCTAACTGCAATTACCACGAACGCATCGGTTCGGAAGAGTACTTCGACCTGGTATTCGACGGTAACTTCGAAGAATACGAGGCTGACATGGAAGCGGTTGACGTGCTGCAATTCAAGGATCTCAAATCCTATAAAGATCGCCTCAAATCAGCCAAGAAAAAGACGGGACTTGCGGATGCCATCCGGGTCGGCCGCGGAAAACTGAACCGGCGTCCCCTGCTGATCGCCTGTATGGATTTTAGCTTCATCGGTGGCAGTATGGGTAGCGTGGTGGGGGAGAAAATTGCCTTCGCCATCGACGAGGCCCGTAAGACCCGCACGCCGCTGCTGATCATCAGCAAGACCGGTGGTGCCCGCATGATGGAGGCAGCCTTTAGCCTCATGCAGATGGCCAAGACGAGCGCGAAGCTGAGTCAACTGGCCCGCGCCGGCGTTCCCTACTTCAGCCTGATGACCGACCCGACTACGGGTGGTGTCACGGCCAGTTACGCGATGCTCGGGGACATCAACCTGGCCGAGCCCGAAGCCCTCATCGCCTTTGCCGGACCCCGGGTAGTAAAGGAAACCATCAAGAAGGAATTGCCGGAAGGGTTCCAGACCTCTGAATTTTTGCTCGAGCACGGCTTTCTGGACTTTATCGTCGATCGGTCCGAGCTTAAAAGTCGGCTAGGTGATCTGCTGCACCTATTCGAAGCGGCGCAGAAACCGGAATAGATCAGGCCACCGCGCCGGTCGGGGAGCTATCGTCACGCAAAAACCCGTGCACCTTACGCGCCAGCAGAACGGCTAGGCGCAGCCAGCCCAAAGGTGGCTGCAGCAGGGCCACCGCGTGAAGACAGGTGGCGACGACATCCAGAAAATATTCCGCCCCTTCCCTGCTCCGCTGTAAGTGAGCGGTGTGTCGGACCACGTCTGCCGTTCCCGCTCCCTGATCCACAAAGGAGACCACGTCGAAATCAATGCGGAAGCGCGTCAACAACACCGGATGGCTACCATCGGGTGCCGGCGTACCGAGTGAAACGAAGGGCCTGCCCAGCAGGTAGTGCGCAAAGAACCGAAAGCCCGACAGGAACAGACCGACACCCTCCTGCAAGCGTTTGGCGAGCGACTTGACGAAGTCGAAAACCGCACCCAGTATTTCCTCTATCACGCCACCGATCCACTTAATGATTCGGCCGACCGCCCGAAAGGCTCCCCGGATAAGCCCCCGCAGGCCATAGTACACCCGTCTACCGGGGTGGCGGGCCAGTTCTCCGTAGTACGGTTTGACCTCCCGTTGCCGGCTTACGAAAGCGTCATCCAGCCGGCCCTCCTGCCCCGAGGCCCGAATCCGTTCCCATATCTCATCCTCTTCCCGTTGCGCTTCCGCCAGCGGTGGGGGAACGTAACGTTCCAACAGGCGAGCTAGCAACCTGAACTCCACCACCCAGTCGCTTCCCTCGGACAACGGCACCAATACCTTGTCCAGGCGACGGTCCCGGATGTCCCCATATTCCCGCTCCTGCTCGACCAGGGCTAACAGGCCACGGTGGGTAAGCACGCCAATATCCCCATCTAACCGGCCGGTGTAAAATCCGGCCCGCCACAGACTCACCTGCATCAAACGTACGCCAAAGTGGTTGCTTCCGGTATCCAGGTGATCTTCGTTGCGGCGGACCCACCGATCCGCCCTTCGGCGCAGGCGAGCTTCCCGACGGTCAGCCTCCGCATCCGTTGGAATGTCTCTAGCCTGCAGTCGGTACTGCAGATAAAATCTCCGGGTACCATCCGGACCGATCCGGTTCGCCGCCCGGTAGGCATCAAACAGTTCGTCACCGTCGAGTAGCAGGCGTTGCAGGGCGGGCTTTACGGTTTCGTTTTCGGACGAAGGAGACAGTTTGCGGTAATCCTCCCCGACGAAAGTAGTCAGGGCCACCAATTGAGGAAGCAGGGACGCATCGAAATAAACCTTGCGCCTGGCCGAATGGCGTACGCTGCGGTAATCGAAAAACAGCACCCGCATTCGAAACGCCAGCGAGCGACCGAAGGCGGAAGACTCCCCGATGCGGTAGGCTGACCGGACCGACAGATCGCCATCGAAGCTGGTGAGTTGCGATAGGCGGAAAACGAGCGTGGATAGGTAGCGCTCCGTCCACTCTAACTGCTCACCAACAGCTGCTGTAGGGGAAACTGGCAACAACCGAAAGGGCGGGTAGTCATCCTCAGCCACAAAATCAAAGACCGCCGCCACTACTTTTCGCAAGAGTGGTTCCGGCGGCAGCTCCCCCGCCTCGCGCCGTTCGTGCCAGACCTGCAAATCGGAAAGGCGCAGGTAGGCCAGATCCGTCAGGTGTTGTACGAGTTCGTGCCATTGCCCCCTCCGTGTCCGCGTCGGTTGACCGCGATGGTGGAAGGTCGAAGCTACCTCCGGGGGGAGGGGCATCGCATAGCGCACCGGCATTTCAACTTCTACGGCGCGTCGGAGTTGCTCCCCTCCCCCGTCCCTATCCTTTCCGTCCGTTAACCGGCGGGCACCCTCGATGAACTCGGCTACCCGCATCTGTGCTACTTCTTGGTTCCGACGAAGAGTTTGGCAATACCGTCGGCCATAGCTGCCCGCGCGATGCCGGCCGCCTTAACGGTTTCGTTGTGGAAATCCAGGTAGACGACCTCCTCGGGCGACAGGTTTTCTTTTACGAAGGTCACGGTATCCTTATCGATGGACACATGGGTTGCGGCCAGGGCGCTGACCTTGGCGTCCTTCTTCAGGATGTTGCCTTCTAGTTGCTGCATGATGCCGGCAAACTTAATGGGTTTGCCACTACCGTCGTTACCGCCTTCGGTTTGCAGATCGTTGACCTGGACGGTCAGGTTGCCGGTGAGGGTGACGACATCGAGCGTAGCCATATCCTCGATGAAGTCCCAGAGTGATTTGTTTTCCGCCATGATTGGTTGTTTGGGTGAGATCAGTAGAAACCTTCGGTGCGCAGGGTTTCGAGGTGTCCTGCCAGGTCGGACCGACTAATGCCGTCCACCACCCCGAAGGCTTCTTCCGTAAAGAGTGTGTACAGAAAGGTAGGCTTTTCCGACAAATTACGCTGCCGGGTATAGCACAGGACCAAGTCGCTGAGCACGGTATAGGCGCCCATCGTCAGCCGGGGGCCACCCTCGGATCGCCGCTCCCCGCGCTGCCGGTCCGTGCGCGCGGCGTAGTCGGTACAGCTGATCAGATCGCCCCGGTCGTTGAGGTAATTTTTGCCGCTGATCACCTGACAACCGGCACTCCAGTTGCTTATGCCCAAGCCGCTCCAGTGAATATTGAAAGTGGGGTTGGGCTGTGGATCGAAGCCGTCCCGGCGGTTTGCCTCGGTCAGGGCGTTGTGGTCGTGCACGTCGCGGATAACCATCACCCCCTCCCCCGCGGGGCGGGCCGCTTTGTAGATCTTCTCCCGGCGGTTCACGCCGATGTTGTGCCAGTTCAGCCGGTACCGGTGTTGCCCTTCGATTAAGTAGCCTTCCCGGCCACCGTGCGGATTCGGGTCCGTCGAGCCCCAGAAATAGAAGCTCTTGCCCTGTAACAGTAGAATAAACAGATCGTCGGGCGGACGGCGACCGGGGATAGTGCGTTCGGCTGTATGCCGACGGATGCCGATTAGGTGCGTGTCCTCCGGATCGAATGTCCAGGCTTCGGGGGGCAGGCTATCTCCCTGCCGGGGGGCATCCCGCAGGGTTTGCATAGCCGAACTCGGGTGCGAGAGGTAGTGCTCGGATGCGGCCGCTAACCACCGCAGCCAGCGCTGGTAATCGGGCGTTGCCCCCGCATCGCTCCACCGGGTCTGTGTTTTACCCTCCGCCCACGCTTGCAGGTAAGCTCGCGTATCGGAGCCCACTACGCCATCCGGCCAGCTCGGCGGAGCGCGCCGGTCGTGTTGCTCCGCATGGCTGATCGAGCGGACGTATTCCTGGAAGAGCCGCACCGCCGCCTGGGTGACGTATCCGAAGATGCCGTCGTGAGTTGCATAGGGCATGAAACCGGCCGACTGGAGAAAATGAGTGAGCTCGCGGATATCGTTACCCGGGAGATTCTCCCAGTAGTACCAGCAATTGCGGCTATCATCGCGAAAGCGGATCTCTCCATGTTTGAATCCGTATCGGTGGTGGTATCGCTCCAGAAAGGCGGCTTTATCCGCATCCGAGTGCCGTACGTTCTCATCTACCCTTCCCAACCGTAGTACCTTCTTCACGGTACTCTATTCGCCGTAATTGCCACTTGTCACTAATTCGGGCCATTTCATATCCAAATCCTCCAGCGCGTCTACGATGATCCTGGTCATTTGGTAGTCGCGGTACCACCGCTGATCGGTCCCAACGATGTGCCAGCGGATGTCGCTGTGCGAGATGGCGTTCTCGTAGGCCTTGCGGTACTCGTCCCAGTGCTCCCGCTCGCGCCAATCACCATCCTTGTGCTTGTAGTATTTCTCCTTCTCGTCGACGCGTTCCAGCAGCTCCTCCTTCTGTTGCTCCTTGCTGATGTGCAGGTAGAATTTGAGGATAAGGGTACTGTTGTCGTATTCCAGCAACTTCTCGAAGGCGTTGATGCTTTCCAGGCGCCGGGTCACCTGTTCCTCGGTGATCCAACCGTGCACCCGTTGGATCAGGACGTCTTCGTAGTGGCTGCGATTGAAGATCACCATTTCCCCCTTCGCCGGCACGTGCTGGTGTACGCGCCAGAGAAAATCGTGGTCAAACTCCTGCTCCGTCGGCTTACCGAAAGCCACTGTCCGCAAGGCATAGGGCGGCACTTCCCCAAACACGTTGCGCATAGCTCCGTCCTTTCCGGCGGCGTCCATACCCTGTAATACGATCAGCACGGCGTGTTCTTTACCCGCCTTCAATTTTTCGATCAGTTCCCCGATTCGCGCGGTGCGCTCTTTGGTTTCCTTTTCGGCGTCGTCGCGGTCCAGGTCGTCCGGGGCACGGGTGGCATATTTAGAGA
>JBASAV010000121.1:0-8441 GCA_049650785.1 Lewinella sp.
GCCAGTGTGGCCACCGGTGAAGACGGAGGAAAGCCGGATTCGGTTATCTAATTCCTGGGCCGCGGCCCGCCGGGAGATATCCTGAGCGATAACAGCGCCGTGGACAAACAGGCAGCCGAGAAGAAAGAGAAAACAGCGCATACCTGTATAGAAACAAAAAAAAGGCCGAAACGCAGAGGCTTCGGCCGATAAAATTATAATCCCAAAAACTAATCGGTTATACGACGGTAAAACGTCGTTGAGGTCTTTTCACGGTAGTAAAGTGGTTATGGACGGTAAATAACAGATTACGCTATAAAAACAGCGAATCGGTATGGGGCGGTATTGACCTGATTTGATTTAACAGCCGGTTATCGGCTTATCCTTCCTGTTCATCCTTGATGAGCAGCTGGAAGCCGTTGCCGTGGATATTGACTATCTCGATGGCGGTATCTGGCTTGAGGTACTTGCGTAGTTTCGTAACGAAAACGTCCATGGAACGCGCGGTGAAGTAATTGTCTTCTCCCCATATCTTGGTGAGGGCTTCGCTACGACTTAGAATATCGTTCTTGTTGATTGCAAACAGGCGCAGCAATTGTGCTTCTTTGGGACTTAGTTTGTCCTTAGACTTTTCGCCCTTATCGTCGGTGAACGTGAGGATACGAAGGGGGAAATTGAAGTGGAATCTGCCAAATTCAAAGTCGGTTTGCTCCTCCTTCGGATCGGCGGGAACCTGGCTACGCCGGAGGATCACGTTGATCCGCGCCAGCAACTCTTCGCTATTGAAGGGCTTGGTGATGTAATCGTCCGCTCCCAACTCAAAACCGTTGAGTACGTCGTCCTTCATGGCCTTAGCCGTCAGAAAAATGATGGGGGTTTGGGTATCATCCTCCCGGATCTTTTTAGCCAGTTCGAAGCCGCTCAGGCGGGGCATCATCACGTCGAAGATGCAGAGATCCCAATCTCCGCGGCGGTAAGCTTCCAATCCGGCCACCCCGTCGGTGGCGAGCGTGACGTCGTAATCGTGCGCTTCAAGGTAGGACCGCAGGACGTCTCCGAAGTTTCGGTCGTCTTCGACCAGGAGAATTTTCGCTTCGGTTGCAGTTGTTTCGCTCATCGGTTGGTACAGTTTACTTCAATTGGGGGGATGATAAAATCAGTCAGGTTGACGGTACGGAAAGGTTACGATAAAGCTACTGCCCTTGCTGAGCTCACTCTTAACTTCGATACTACCACCGTGCACTTCCGTAATGGTTTTGACGTAGGAAAGGCCGAGTCCAAAACCCTTTACGTCGTGTCGATCACCGGTGTGTACCCGGTAAAAACGGTCAAAAATGTTTTTTCTTGCTTCACGGGTCATCCCAAGCCCGTGATCAGTGACCGTAACCTGTACGCCGCGGACCACATTTGCCGTAGAAACGATGATTTCGGGCGCGTCCGGAGAGTACTTATTTGCGTTGTCCAGCAGGTTATTGATCAGGCTGGACAGGTGGGTCAAATCACCTTCGACGACGCACGGATCGGCCCGTAAATGCGTAGTGACGGTGCCTCCGCGCGGTTCGACCTGCAGGCAGATATACTCTACGGCACTCTGTACTACGTCATTCAAATCAACGGCCGTCAGGTTAAGATTTAGGCGGCTCTTATCGAGCTTCGCCATTTGCAGCACCTTTTCTACCTGATCGTTCATTCGTTTGTTCTCCTGCTTGATGATTCGGGCAAAGCGCTGCACCTTATCGGGATCCCCGCTGATGCGCGGACTCACGATACTATCCGTAGCCAGGGAGATGGTCGCGATGGGTGTTTTGAACTCGTGCGTCATGTTGTTGATGAAGTCCGTTTTCATCTCCGACACCTGCTTCTGGCGCAGAATAACGTAGATCGTATAGATAAAACAGCCCAGAATGATGAGAACGAAAAGGAGGCTGGCCGCGAAGTTGCCGTACAGCGAGCTGTAGATGATGCTGTCCTTATTGGGACTATAGGCACGGATCTCGCCGGGAATCCGCGAATCGTCGCCGAACAGACTTACGGTATAATCCGCGTGCATCAGGTCCTCGTGCCGACTGGTATCCGACCCCTCCGGTGAAAGCAACCGACCGTTACGGGAAAGAAATCGCTCCTGACGGGCGTCGAAAATGCCGTATTCCAGGTGATTCTCAATGCCGGCATTCTTTAGCTCCTTCTCTAATTTGCCGTGGATCGCTTCCCGGTTGATGCGTTCTTCCAGGTTGCGGTTGGCAAACTGGGCCTGGAGGCGAAAGGAGGAATTGGGATTGATGCGTATAGAACGGGCGCTCAGTAGGCTGGGGGTTCCACTGATGCGTACTTCGTTGTAGAAGCCATCCGGGACACCGCCGGCGTAGCCGTTATTCAGCGTCAGGCGAATTTCATCCTTTTCCCGTTCTTCCACCTCGTCGGCCACCTGCTTGAGGACGGTCTGGATAGTCCGGTCATACCGTTCCCGGTTCACTTCCAGTCCGGTCTGTAGCAGACGCAGTTGGAGAATGATGAGCCCCACGATCGCGGAGACAATGAGACCGATAATCAGGTAGATTGATTTTTGACTCATAAAAGGAGAAACTACGGGGGAAAATACGCTGTAGACTAATACGCGGCGGGGCCGCTCAAATATCCATCTACGGCCCGCCTTTAAAGGTTTAGTAACTTTGCCCGTTCCAGCATGCCGGCGGTAACCATACATACTACGCAGAATGTCCGTATTGACTACGAAACGGCCGGTGTCGGGCTCCGGATCGGGGCCTTTGTAATCGACCTGATCGTTATTCTGCTCACCTGCTTTCTGGGGATGCTCGCGCTGCAGTTAGTCGGTATAGAGCCTGACCTAATTATCCTGCAGCAGTACGGTATCATCTTCTACCTTGTTCTCTACTTCTTCTTTTCCGAGATGCTGAGTCGGGGGCAAACGGTGGGGAAAAAAATTCTGAAGCTGCGCATTATCCGTCTGGACGGGGAGGATCCCACGCCGGGCGATTTTCTGATCCGATCGATGTTTCTGCTGCTTGACGTTGTCTTTACGGGCGGCGTACTGGCCGTCTTATTGATCGTGACCGGAAGCCAGAACCAACGGCTCGGCGACCTGATCGCCCGCACCGTAGTCATCAATACCCAGCACTTTGGAGGCGTAAGCCTGCGCGATATCCTCACGATCCGCAAACGAAGCGATCACGAGGCCCGCTTCCCGGCCGTACAGCGACTCAACGACGACGATATGTTGCTGGTCAAGCAGACCCTTACCCGGCACCGCCTCTACGGCAACCGGGCACACCGACAAGCATTGCGGGAACTAGCCATGGGAATCGCGGCTATACTTGACGTAGCGGACGTTGACCGACCGGCCTCGGACGAGCAGTTCCTGGAAGCACTCCTTCTTGATTATATCGTACTGACCCGATGATCCTGGACTATACTATTGTGCTGGTCGGATCGCTTCTGGCGGGCGGCATCAATACCCTTTCGGGTAACGGATCGGCCATTACGCTAACCATTCTAATGGAGGTGCTGGGATTGCCGGGTACGGTGGCGAACGCGACCAACCGCGTGGGCATCGTAACGCAAAGTCTGGCGGGCACCTGGGCCTTCCACCGGGCGGGGCGGTTAAAGCTTTCGCCCGTGCGGCAGCGGGAGATGTGGACGATCGTGATTGTGTCCACCCTGGGGGCCCTTATCGGTATATGGCTCAGCCTGATAGTCGATAATGCCACGTACCGGTCCATATTCCGTTACCTGCTCTTCGTGATGTTGCTGGTGGTGCTTGTCGATCCGAAGAAGTGGTTACGGGAAGCCGAGGCGGAGGAACCTCTGTCACCGTGGATCGGCATCCCGGCCTTTTTTGCCCTCGGTATCTACGGGGGCTTCATTCAGATGGGGATGGGAATATTCTTTCTGGCCCTGATGGTGCTCGTTGCGAAGTACGAGATTATTCAGGCGAATGTCGTGAAGGGTATCGTAGTCTTGATTTACACGTTCGTAGCCGTGCTTATCTTCGCCTGGCAGGGTGTCATCGACTGGACCTTTGGCTTGCTGATGGCGGTAGGACAAACAGCGGGTGGCTACCTGACCGCCCGCTACGCGGCCAACCATCCTAAAGCGGGTATCTGGTCCTATCGGCTGTTAGTCGTAGTAATCATAGCGGCGATCACCAAAGCGTTCTGGCCGTTCTAGAAAAACGTTTCTCCTGCGCTCCGGCGCCCATAACCAGCTCTTCGTCAGGCACCTATTTTCGAACCATTTGCAACACTATATGTACCGTGAGGTTTATGAAATGGCGTCCGGCACCCCAATTATACACTTATGAAGAAATCTACCGTAAGAAACTTTTTAAAAGCGCTGTTTGGGATAGCCATCGTGGTCGTGGGCTATTTCGGCATGATGTGGCTATTCACCATGAAGGAGGAAGCTCCCCGCAAGGCCGTCGAAAAGCGCATGCGCACGGTGGAGACCCGTCGCGTCAGCAATGGCCAGCTAGCCGCCACGCTCGATGTACAGGGGCGATTACAGGCCTACAATAAAATTCAACTGTTCAGTGAGGTAGGGGGTACCGTGCTCGAAACCGGCCGGCCGCTGAAGGAAGGAACCTACTTTCCCAAGGGGAACGTGATCCTTCGGATCGACGATGAAGAGGCGCGGCTAAACCTTCAGGCACAGAAGGCCACCCTGATGAATGCCATCGCCCAGATCATGCCCGATCTTAAAATTGATTACCCCAATAGCTTCGCGACCTGGGAATCCTACCTGGATGGATACAGCGTGGACGAGCCGCTGCCCGAACTGCCCACGGCGGTAGACCAGGGGGAGAAACTTTTCGTCGCCGGGCGAAACCTGTACACGCAGTACTATAGCATCAAAAGCCTCGAAGAACGCCTGAGCAAATACGTGATCTACGCTCCCTTCTCCGGGGTGCTTACGGAAGTGATGATCGACCAGGGAGCCGTGGTCCGTGCCGGGCAAGCTCTCGGCGAACTGATGGCCACGGGCTACTACGAAATGGTCGCCACCGTACCCCTTTCCGATCTGGAATATCTCGAAACCGGTAGCCAGGTCACCCTGTACAGTGAGGACATCGAGGGAGAATGGACCGGCAAAATCCGGCGCATCAGCGATCAGATACAGGCCGGATCCCAAACCGTGGAAGTGTACATCGGGGTAAGTGGCGAAAATCTGCGGGAAGGAATGTACATGCGGGGAGAAGCCGCGGCGCGAACCCTCGAGAACGTCGTCGAGATAGACCGGACGCTACTAATAGACGAAGAAGAAGTGTACGTCGTACAGGACGACAGCCTGCTGACCCTGGTACCGGTCACCATTGAAAAAAATAACCGCCAGACGGCCATCGTCAGTGGTCTGTCCGACGGAGCACAGCTGCTCACTAGTACGGTACCCGGTGCCTTCGACGGTATGCTGGTCCGTATCGCCGACACCGAAACCGCGGACTCACCTTCCGCCGAAGTCACGGAAACCGGTAGTTCGCAACCCACCAGTAGCCTGAAGTAAAGCCCAGCGATGAAAGGATTTATCAACTACTTCATTAAGTATCCGGTAGCGGCCAACCTGCTGATGTTCGGTCTGATCATCATGGGGGTACTGAGCCTTACCCAGATGAAGTCCACCTTCTTCCCGGAAACACCGAGCCGCGAGATATTTATCCAGGTGGCTTACCCGGGGGCCAGCCCAGAGGAGGTAGAGGAAGGCATCGTCAACAAGATCGAGGAGAACCTGAAGGGACTCACCGGCATCGAGCGCTACACCAGCGTGAGCTCCGAAAACAGCGGAAGCATCACGGTAGAAGTACTGAAGGGCTACGATACGGATATCATCCTACAGGACGTCAAGAATGAGGTCGACCGGGTGAGTAGCTTCCCGACGGGTATGGAACCGCCCGTGATCTTCAAGCAGGAACGATTGGGACGGGCTATTTCCTTTGCCCTCACCGGGGAGGGGGCGAACCTAAAAGCCCTGAAGGCCACCGCCCGGCAGGTGGAAAACGATCTGCTGGCCATAGAGGGCATTTCCAAGGTCGAGATGTCGGGCTTCCCCGATGAAGAAATCGAAATCGCGTTCCGGGAGTCCGATCTGCGGGCCTACGAACTGACCTTTCAGGAGGCGGCCGACGCCGTGCGCCGGACCAACGTGGACGTGACGGGCGGCACGGTGAAGGGGCTTGAGGAAGAGCTGTTACTGCGGGCGCGGAATAAGGAATATTACGCCGACGGACTGCGGGAGATCGTGGTGAAAACTACGACCGACGGTGGAACGGTGCGCTTGCGCCAGGTAGCCACCGTACGGGATCGCTGGGCCGATCAGCCGAACCGCGGCTGGGTCGACGGTCTTCCAAGCGTCCGGGTAGACGTACAGAATACGCTGGAAGAGGATATGCTGTCCATCACCGATAAAGTGAAGGATTACCTGGAAACCTTTAATGCGGAGAGCGCGACCATTCAGGCGAAGGTGATCAGTGACGCGAGCATTACCCTGCGGCAACGTATGGCGACTCTGCAGGAGAATGGCATTATGGGATTCGCGATCGTGGCGGTCCTGCTGGCGGTCTTTCTCCACTGGCGCCTGGCCTTCTGGGTTGCCCTGTCCATTCCGATCAGTTTTGCGGGGATGTTCATCATCGCCAGTGCCCTGGATGTCACCCTGAACGTCATTTCGCTCTTTGGTATGATCATCGTGATCGGTATCCTGGTCGACGATGGTATCGTGATCGGGGAAAATATATACAGCTACCATGAGAAAGGCTTACCCCGGATCAAGGCGGCTCTTAATGGTACTTCGGATGTACTGGGCGCGGTCTTCGCGGCCATCATCACTACCGTAATCGCCTTCTCGAGCTTCTTCTTTATCGACGGACGCCTGGGTGATATATTCCGGGAGATGGCCATCGTGGTCATCTTTTCGCTCATCTTCAGTCTGGTGGAGGGAGCGATCATTCTTCCCACCCACATCGCCCACTCCAAGGCGCTGGACAAGGACGTCAAGCCGAACAAGATCCAGCGCAGCTTCGACAACCTCATGAATTTCCTGCGGGACACGCTTTACGCTCCGGTGCTGGCTTGGACCATGCGGTTCAAATTCCTGACGCTGTCGATCTGTTTGGCGGTACTTTTTCTGAGCATTGGACTGGTTGGCGGCGGATTTGTACTCACCACGGTTTTCCCCACCATTGAACGGGATGAGGTAGACATTGCGGTCCAATTGCCTGCGGGTTCCCCGGAAAGTAAGACCATGGAGATTCTGGAGCGCATCCGGGATGCTTCCAAGCGAGTGAACGATCGAATGAGCGCGGAACTGTACGATGACGGCCGTCAGCTTGTCACCCGGATCGAGGTGGCAATCGGACCAACGACCTACCAGGGAAGCCTGGAAGTGGCCCTGTTACCGGGCGAGGAGCGGGGTCCGCTCGACGTGCGTACGGTACAGAACGCTATCCGTGAAGAAGTAGGCGCCGTCGAAGAAGCGGAATTACTGAGCTACGGGGGTAACTCCTTCTTTGGTAAACCGGTGAGCGTAAGCCTGGTCGGTAGCGACATCGAGCAATTGGAGCGGGCTACCGCCGACGTGAAGGCTGAACTCGAGCAGATGACGGAACTCACCGACGTGGTAGATAACGACCAGGAAGGACTGCGCGAGATCAATATCACCCTAAAGGACAAGGCCCGCTATCTGGGACTGGATCTGCAGGACATCGTCGGGCAAGTACGTTCCGGCTTCTTCGGCGCCGAAGCCCAGCGACTACAGCGGGGCGAGGACGAGGTGCGGGTTTGGCTGCGGTACGGTGAGAATAGCCGCCGGAGCATTGCGGATTTGAATAATATGCGCGTCCGCCTGCCGGATGGAGGGGAGTATCCGGTATCGGAGATCGTCAATCTGGAACCCCAACGTGGCGTGATCGCCATTAACCACACCAACGGCCAACGGGAAATCAAGGTAGAGGCGGACGTGGCTACCAACGCGGTATCCGTGACGGACATCAATGCCACGGTATCCGAACAAATCATACCGGCCATACTGGAAAATTACCCGGGCGTATCAACGGTACCCGACGGACAGGTACGTGATCAACAGAAGACGTCGGCTTCGCTGATGATCGTGCTACCCGTGGTGCTGGGACTGATGTTTTTCGTTGTAGCCCTCACCTTTCGGTCGGCGGGGCAGGCGGCCATTCTGTTCTCCCTGTTGCCCTTCGGGCTCATCGGAGTTATCCTGGGCCACTGGTTGATGGGCAAGCCCATTTCAATGTTTTCCGGCCTGGGCATGATCGCGCTGGTCGGGGTAATTGTCAATGACGGGTTGGTCTTTATTGCCACCTACAACGATAATATCCGTGGGGGTATGTCCATGATGGATGCACTCAACGATGCGGGCAGGAGCCGTTTCCGACCGATTTTGCTCACTACGCTCACCACCTTCGCCGGATTGGCGCCGCTGCTACTGGAAAC
>JBASAV010000122.1:0-8078 GCA_049650785.1 Lewinella sp.
CCGGGAGATCGATATCAATCTCAATGGGAGTGTCAAGCAGTACCCGATCGAGACCTCCGACCTGGTGGCCGGACAGTACTTCGTGACCTTGAGCAACGACGACGGGCAGTTGGTACAGACTCTGCGATTTTTTCTGCAGTAAATAGCACACATCTTGTTAAGAGCCGATCCGTCAACGAATCCTTTCGTTGGCGGATCGGCTTTTTTATGTTAGATCAAACCATAAAGAGTGGGCTTTCTGGCAAGTCCTAGGTAAGCGTAGATGAACACTCCGTACGGGTAAGACGTAGGCGGCTGCGCAAATCGCTGTTTCAAGATTGATCCGTCAGTGGTACCAACCGGCTGACAAAATGTCAACCCTACGAAAGGCCTTCCGCCAATTTGCGCGGCTACGGCGCAGGTACGCGAAAAAGCGGCAGGAATGACGACGTGCAGACAATGGCACGGTGATTGTATTACTGGGGGCGACAGTTTTTGTCTAACAAAATTTATAAAAGCAATCGTATGAGCAAGATTATCGGAATTGATTTAGGTACGACCAACTCATGCGTGGCAGTAATGGAGGGCAATGAGCCCACCGTGATCTATAACGACGAGGGACGTAATACCACGCCTTCGATCGTGGCGTTCCTGGATGCCGGTGAACGAAAGATCGGGGAACCCGCCAAGCGGCAGGCCATTACCAACCCCACGCGCACGGTCGCATCCATTAAGCGTTACATGGGCCAGCGCTTCGACGAAGTGGGAAGCGAAGTGGATCGCAGCGCCTATAAAGTAGTGAAGGGTGACAACGGCCTGGCCCAGGTCGAGATCGACGGACGTAAGTATACGCCCCAGGAGATCAGTGCCATGGTACTACAGAAAATGAAAAAGATCGCCGAGGATTTCCTCGGTAGCGAAGTCACCGAAGCCGTAGTTACGGTACCGGCTTACTTCAATGATTCCCAGCGCCAGGCCACCAAGGAGGCCGGTGAAGTAGCCGGACTGAACGTCCGCCGCATCATCAACGAGCCGACGGCCGCCGCCCTGGCTTACGGTCTGGATAAGCGCAGCAAGGATATGACCATCGTGGTATATGACCTCGGTGGTGGTACGTTCGACATCTCGGTCCTGGACCTGGGAGAAGGCGTATTCGAAGTAAAATCTACCAACGGTGATACCCACCTCGGTGGTGACGACTTCGACCGGGTACTCATCGACTTCCTGGCCGACGAATTCAAGAAGCAGGAAAGCATGGACCTCAAAAAGGATCCCATGGCCCTCCAGCGTCTGAAGGAAGCCGCCGAGAAAGCCAAGATCGAGTTGTCCAGCTCCATGGAAACGGAAGTTAACCTGCCCTACATTACCGCCGTAGACGGCGTTCCCAAGCACCTGGTCGTCAAGATCAGCCGGGCCAAGTTTGAGCAACTGGCTGACCAGCTCGTCCAACGCACGCTCGATCCCTGTAAAAAGGCCATGGCCGACGCGGGCGTAAGCAACAGTGATATCGATGAGGTAATTCTCGTCGGTGGTTCCACCCGGATTCCCGCCATACAGGAAGCCGTCGAGAAATTCTTCGGAAAGAAAGCCAATAAGAGCGTCAACCCCGATGAGGTAGTCGCGATTGGCGCCGCCATCCAGGGTGGTGTACTGAGCGGTGACGTTCAGGATGTTCTCCTGCTCGACGTTACCCCGCTGAGTCTGGGTATCGAGACGATGGGTGGTGTATTCGACACCGTAATCGAGGCTAACAGCACGATCCCCGTTAAGAAGTCCAAAACATATTCCACCGCCAGTGACAATCAGCCCTCCGTAGAGATTCACGTCCTGCAGGGTGCCCGTCAGATGGCCAAGGATAACCGTCCCATCGGACGTTTCGTACTGGGTGACATTCCCCCCGCTCCCCGCGGAGTCCCGCAGATCGAGGTGACCTTCGATATGGACGCCAACGGGGTGCTTAGTGTCACGTCCAAAGACAAGGGCACCGGTAAGGAGCAGTCGATCAAGATTGAAGCCGGTACCGGATTGAGCAAGGACGACATCGAGCGCATGAAGTCCGAGGCCGCCGCTAACGAGGAGTCCGATAAGGAAGCCCGTGAACGCGTTGAGAAACTCAATGGCGCCGACCAGTTGGTCTTCCAGACCGAGAAGCAGCTAAAGGAATTCGGTGAAAAGATCCCGGCCGATAAAAAGACCGCGATTGAAACCAGCCTCAATGAGCTGCGCGAAGCCCACAAGGCAGAGGATATCGATAAGATCGATAAAGCGACCGAATCGCTGACCGCTGCCTGGAATGCCGCCAGTCAGGATATGTACCAGGGCCAGCAGGATCCCGGAGCCGACCCCACGGCGGGTGCCGGTGACCCCGGAGCCGGAGCTGGAGCCGGCAACACCGGAACCGGTGGAGGTGCCGACGATGTCCAGGACGTAGAGTTCGAGGAAGTCGAGGGCAAGTAACCGCCACACCGTCTTTGTCAACGATTAGCCCCCCGGCCTCTGGCCGGGGGGCTTTTTTTGTTACCTGAACTTTCGATAGTTCAGGTCCAATAGTTTACCGCTTTGTAGACCCTGTCTTCACCCTTACGGCTTGCTTCGTCCCGGCGCAAATTGCGGTCGATACAGTCCGTATACGCCGCCGCGACCGTTCCATATGCTTCCGACGTAAGGTGGAGCTCATCGTACCAGTCGTCGGCAGATCGGGCCACTCCGCGGCAGTCGATGTGATACACATTGGGCAATCCGTCAAAGCGTGCCAGCTTGATCAACATTTCGTTGAACTCCGTGATCATGGCATACACGATGGCGATCTGTTCTTCGTGCTTCGTGACACCCTTCATCTTCAGCGGGTCAAATAGCCAGGTGCCGGTCTCCAGGTTGACGTTGACAAGACGTCGCAGGGATAGGAAGGAGGAGCGACTGCCGTGGTAGGGAAGGCTAAAATCATACCCCTGGGTAACCATCAGCATTTTTTTGTATTGCGGGGCGCTATACAGGCTCGAGAGAAATACGAGATACTGAATGAAGTAAAGGTTGATGAAACTGAAGAACTCGTCCTTGAGCAGCCGAATACCTAATTCGTACTTAGCCCGATCTATTCCTTCGACATCCTTGCGTAGCTCGCTGAGGGTACGAAAACGCGGACATTGGTCCGTCCGGCGGGCTTCCTGATAGGGATTGATGACCATTAATGCCACCCGGTAGCTCCCTACGAGGTCGTTACCTCCTCCGCTCAGGAGGAACACGTCGGGGGATACCTTTGGTAGCTCCTCGATATATTCACCGGCCTGGAAAATATTGGAGAACCAGTCGCCACCTGCCGCCAAGCTATAGATTGCATAATGCTCTCGGTCGATCAGCCAGTCCACGATGTCCTTAACCGGATCGATGTTTAATTGTAATCGCGGAAACTGAAACCAACTGTCCCCTTCGGCCAGGATTACGGCATTCGCGCTACTCTCGCGATGATCATGGCGGATACGTTCCAGGTATACCTGGTTGCGCAGATCACGTTCATTGCGGTTTAGGCGTCCCAAGTTGCCTTCGTCCGCGGCGGACAAATTCTTAACGGCATTGGTGTCGAAAAGCCGCTGGAGTACCCGCTGGAGGATGGCCGGATTGTTGCGGATGATCGTATAGAGCACCCGCACGATCTCAACGGAGCTGCGTTCCCGGGCGGAGTCCTTTAACCTGAACTTGCCGTAGGATCCGTATTCCACGTCATCAAGCAACGCATAGACGGTGTCCAGATCGGCTTTCATATCCTCGGTGCTGCCACTGCCAAAGGATGCATTCAGATCCACGTCGTAGTAGCTCCAATTCAGACCTTCAATACGATTAAGGAGTACGTCCTGGAGAATGGCGGTGTTTTGCTTGCTGGTAAGTCGCATGAAATAACCTTTTACACTTTATACACGCCCGCCGCCACAAGTTACCGGTTGCTCCTTACTCGCAAAGAGCCGGCCATCGCGGTCCGTTTGGCTACCGGACGTTTACACTCCTTCGATTATATTAGCCGGATAAGTCGATTGCATGCAAATTGAAGAAGGGGTCGCGCTAAGCGACCTTAAAGAGCGAATGGACCGTTTCTGGCAGTTATCGGGACGGAAGATCGAGTCCATTAACGGTTCCTACGACCACGCCAAAGGCACCCCCGTCTTCACCGCTGCCGGCCGATACACCACCCGGGGCTGGACCGAATGGACGCAGGGATTCGAGTACGGCTCGGCCATTCTCCAATTCGATGCAACGGGGGAGGAGCAGTTTTTGGACATCGGCAGGCAGGGTACGATCGACAAGATGGCCAGCCACGTGAGTCACTTCGGGGTTCACGATCACGGATTCAACAACGTCAGTACCTACGGTAATCTCCTACGACTCATGCGGGAAGGGCGAATTTCGCAAAGGGATTGGGAGCAGCATTTTTACGAAATGGCGCTGAAGGTGAGCGGCTCGGTGCAGGCTCGCCGTTGGTCACCCATTAAGGGAGGTGGCGGATACCTTTACTCGTTTAATGGTCCGCACTCCCTGTTCGTCGACACCATCCGAACGGTGCGGGCGCTTTGCCTTAGTCATGAGCTAGGGCATTCGTTGATGGGAGATAACGACTTGAAAACCAGTTTGCTATCCCGAGCTATCGAACACGGCCTAGCAACCGCGACGTACGCCGTTTACTACGGCGAAGGCCGGGACGCCTACGATGAGTGGGGGCGCACGGCTCACGAAAGCATCTTCAACGTCAACGATGGCAATTATCGCTGTCCTAATGCACAACAGGGTTTCTCCGGTTTCACCACCTGGACCCGTGGCCTGGCCTGGGCGATGGTCGGCTTCCCGGAACAACTGGAATACCTGAGTCAGTTGGATGCGGCTGAGCTGGAACCCTACGGCGGATTTGCCTCGGTTGAAGAGGTCTTCCTGAAGGCCGCCCGTGCCACCTGCGATTTCTACATCGACCATACCGCCAGTGACGGTATACCGTACTGGGACACCGGGGCTCCACAACTTCACCGACTAGGCGATTACACCGAACGAAACGCCGATCCGTATAATGATTTCGAGCCGGTGGACAGCTCGGCCGCCGCTATCGGTTGCCAGGGCCTGCTCCGGTTGGGGCGGTACCTGCAGGATCGTGATCCGCAAGCCGGCGAACGGTACTTTCAGGCCGGGCTTACCGTCCTGAAGACATTGCTCGATGAGCCTTACCTGAGTACCGACCCGGACCACCAGGGCTTGATCCTCCATTCGATCTACCACCGGCCGAACGGCTGGGACTACGTGCCTGAGGGTGCCGCCATCCCTTACGGTGAAGCTAGCATGTGGGGCGATTACCACGCCCGGGAAGCCGTACTGCACGCGGGCCGGCTGCTTGCGGGTGGAGACTATCACTTTTACGACTGCGTCCGCTAAGCCGCCCGCCATGCCCGAAGATCTGTCCCGTTTGTGCATTCATAGCATCACCACTAAACCCTGGTCGCTGGCCACCGCGCTGGAGCGCTACGCCGCCGCCGGGGTAGGGGGCATCAGCATCTGGCAGGATGCCGCGCAGACCACCGGCTTCCGGGAAACCCGTCACCTACTGGACGCCTCCCCCGTAGAGGTGGTGAGCTACGTCAGAGGGGGCTTCTTCCCGCACACCAGCCGAGCGGACCGGGAAAAAGCGCTGACCGACAACCGGAAGATGCTAGACGAGGCCGCTGAAATAGGGGCCCCCCTGCTGGTGCTGGTCTGTGGGGCGGAGCCGGGGCAGTCACTTGGCGAAAGCCGGAAGCAGATTCAGGCGGGGATAGAGCAACTGATTGAGCACGCCAGTGGCAATGCGGTGAAGCTGGCCATCGAGCCGCTACACCCCATGTACGCCGATACCCGGTCGGCGATCAACACGCTCGGCCAGGCAAACACAATGGCCGAGGCGATAAACCACGCGGCGGTGGGCATAGCGATTGATGTGTATCACTTGTGGTGGGACGATCATTTAAAAGCTGAAATCCTGCGCTCCGGCGCAAAAGATAATTTGTACGCCTTCCACATCTGTGACTGGAAAGTGCCGACGACGGACATGCTCTACGACCGGGGGCTGATGGGAGAGGGGTGCATTAACGTGCCGCTGATCCGGTCGTGGGTGGAAGCGGCCGGCTTCGGGGGCTACAACGAGGTAGAGATCTTTTCGCATACCCACTGGGCGAAAGACCAGGATCAATTCCTGCGGGAGATCGTGCAGGCATACCGCGAAAAATCCTGATCTTATCACCGGCTGAAAATCTAGAAACTTGGAAAAATCAATTGGACTGGCTGCTTTACCCGAAACCGGCGAGCAACGACACACCGTGGGCATCATCATGAACGGGGTAACCGGCCGCATGGGCACGAACCAGCACCTGTTGCGCTCGATCGTCGCCATAAGGGAACAGGGTGGGGTGGCTACCCCCGAAGGTGGAAATATCTACCCCGAACCGATTCTGGTGGGGCGGAATATGGATAAACTACGCGCCCTGGGGGAACGAACGGGCATCAACCGGATGACCGCTGACCTGGACGAGGCCCTCGCCGATAATTTTTACCAGATATACTTCGACGCGCAGATTACCGGACGACGCCACGCCGCGGTCAAGAAGGCCATTGCGGCCGGTAAGCACGTGTACTGCGAGAAACCCACCGGCACCAGCCTGGAGGAAGCGCTGGACCTGTACCATCTGGCCGAATCAGCGGGCGTGAAACACGGCGTGGTCCAGGATAAGCTATGGCTACCCGGTCTGCGGAAGCTGAAGCGCCTCATGGAGGCCGACTTCTTCGGCGATATCCTGAGTGTACGGGGCGATTTCGGCTACTGGGTCTTCGAGGGGACCAGCATACCCGCCCAGCGCCCGAGCTGGAACTACCGCAAGCAGGATGATGGCGGCATCATGGTGGATATGCTCTGCCACTGGCGGTACGCGCTCGATAATCTATTTGGCGACGTCAAAAGCGTTTTCTGCCTCGGCGCCACGCATATTCCAAAGCGAGTGGATGAGCGAGGCGAGACCTACAGCGCTACCGCGGACGATGCCGCCTACGCCGTCTTCGAACTCGCCGGTGGGGTAGTGGCCCAGTTCAATTCCAGCTGGGTAACCCGGGTGCGGCGCGACGACCTGCTCACCATCCAGGTGGACGGCACCCGCGGATCGGCCGTAGCGGGATTGCGGGATTGCCGCATACAGCACTACGGCAACACCCCCAAGCCGGTGTGGAACCCAGACATTCCTCAGCCCATTGACTTTTACGAGGACTGGGCCACGGTGCCGGAACAGGAACCCTTCGAGAACGCCTTCAAGATACAGTGGGAGCTTTTCCTGAAACACGTCGTGCTCGACACTCCTTTCCCCTACGGTCTTCTCGAGGGAGCAAAGGGTGTCCAACTCGCGGAACTCGGATTAAAGAGTTGGGAGGCGCGCTGTATGCTGCCGGTAGAAGACCTGAACGCTTAAGCCATGGCAGCGCACCACACCGCATTCGTAACGGGCGGCAGCCGAGGTATCGGGCTGGGCATCGTACGGGCCCTTATCGGCCAGGGTTACGAAGTGGCGTTGAACGGCGTCCGGGCGGAGGCTGACGTGAGGGATTTGCTGGCGGAGCTACGGGAATTGTCCGAACGCGACGTCCACTACGTCCAGGGGAATATCGGAGATACCGAAGATCGGGAAAGGATTGTAGAAGCGGTATACGATACCGTAGGTCGCCTGAATGTGCTGGTCAACAACGCCGGGGTGGCCCCCCGCGAACGCAGTGACCTGCTGGACATGACGGAGCACAGTTACGACCGGGTAATGGACATCAACCTAAAGGGACCGTTTTTCCTCACGCAGGCAATTGCCCGGCGGATGGTACGTGACCGGGAGTCGGATAGCAGTTTTTCCGCCTACATAATTAATATCGGATCCATCTCCGCCACGGTAACCAGCGTGAACCGTGGACAGTACTGTACCTCCAAGGCGGGGATGGGCATGATGACGCAACTCTTTGCCGCCCGTCTGGCCGCGGAAGGAATCCCCGTTTACGAACTGAGGCCAGGCATCATCCAGACGGATATGACCAGCGCGGTGACTGAGAAATACGATAAGCTGATC
>JBASAV010000123.1:0-9962 GCA_049650785.1 Lewinella sp.
CGGCAAAGGTAGGTGCGCCGGGGAAATCATTGTGCTCGTGAAGCTGCGTGGGTTGCCCGCCGGTGTTATCTTTGTGGGCTGAAACCACGAAATTATGCCAAAATCGCTTACATCTTTAGCTCCCGAAAGCCGCATCTGGATTTACGGGGCGGAGCGTGCCCTGACAAAGGATGAAACCAAATTAGTGCGCGAGCGGGCTCAGGAGTTTGTTTCCCAGTGGGTTAGCCACACCCAGGACCTGACGGCCGGAGCCGACGTGCTGCACAATCGCTTTCTGGTTCTGGCCGTCGACGAAACGCAGGCGGAGGCAAGCGGTTGCTCGATTGACGGCAGCGTTAATTTCGTTAAGACCCTGGGATCCGAGATCGGGGTCGATTTCTTCAACCGGATGCGCTTCAGCTACCGGGACGAAAACGGCAAAATTCATACCGTGGGACGGGAGGAATTCAAGTTGCTCTACTCCCAGGGCCAGCTCAAGAACGATAGCATCGTATTCGATCCACTGGTCAAGGAACTGGGGGAGCTGCGGCAAATATTCGAACGGCCGCTCGAGGATAGCTGGCACAGCCGAATGGTGTAGTCCCATCCTAAAGTATCCTTAATACTTAGCTCCGCGTACAACGAAACGCCCTGTTTTTTCGCTCCATACAGCGTACCCAAACGTCTGTAAGGGGAATGACCGTTTTACGCTTTCTACTTCTGCTTTTTCTGACCACCCTCGGTTCAGCCCTTTCCGCACAGGCGGTTCGGGGAGTAGTCCGCAATGAGTACAATGAGCCGGTTCCCTTCGCTAACGTGTACGTGCGGCAAACCAATAGTGGCACGGTAACCGACGATGCCGGTGGGTATACGCTCAATTTTCGGGTAGACGGGGAATACGACATCACGTTCTCCAGTTTGGGCTACGAAGCGCAGAGTGTCAAGTTAGTGGTGGGTTTGGACGAACAGACCTTCGACGTGCAGTTGCTTACTTCAGGCGTAGAACTGGCCGAAATAACGGTGTCGGCTTCGGGGCGGGATCCGGCCTACGCCATAATCAAGGAAATGATTGCGCGAAAGGAGGATCACCTCCGGTCCATCAGCACGTACCGTACGGAGGTGTACGTGAAGGCCGTTGAGGAAATTGACGATCGCTCTAAAAAGGAAAACCTTCCCGTTGAATCCTCTTCTCCTGCGCTCCCGCCGCCCCCTTTCGTCTCCGACGCGGCAGCCGACGATCAACTATTGTCGAGTTTGAATATGGTGGAGATGCGCCTGGAACTCAGCCATGCCTATCCGCGTGACTATAAGGAAGAACGGCTCGGCTACGAAAGTTACGGCGACACCCGCGCGCTGTTTATTCCGGTATTCGCGGAAACCGACTTCAACTTTTACCGCAATCTCGTGGCCCTTCCTGGTATATCGCTCACCCCCGTCATTAGCCCACTCTCTCAGACATCGGTACTGACCTACGCTTTTGAATTACTGGACAGCGATGTAGCGGGGGACCAAGTCGTTTACCGCATCAAAGTGACGCCCCGTAAGGTGGGAAACAGCACGGTGAGCGGGACGCTGTACGTCAATGCGGAAGACTATAGCATCAATCGGTTAGAGTTTTCGCTACCGGTCGGGGCACTACTGATTGCCGACGAGTTTTCCATTGCTCAGCGATACGACCGCACGGACGATGGCCGCTGGTTCATTGGCGAACAGGTTATTAATTACGAAACCCGTCAGGGAAAGAAAAAGGAGATTCGGGGCTCCACTACCCTGAGTTACACGGATTTCAAACCAGACGTCGCGTTTCCGGATAAGTACTTCGGCAACGAAGTAGCGAGCATTACGGCCGAGGCTTACGAGCGGGACAGTAGTTACTGGCAGGCGGGACGCACCGTGCAACTCACCGATAAGGAGCGGAAAATGGTGCAACTGCGAGATAGCGTCAAAGCCGTGGTAAGCTCACCCGCCTACCGGGACAGTATGGAGCAACTGTACAATCGTATCACGCTGCTGGAATTGGCACTGGACGGGGTGGGCTTTCAGAACTACCGGAAGGAGCGACAGTGGTACATCGGACCGGTGACCGATCTCATCGATCTTTCTCCCGTTGTGGGTTGGCGTGTCGGTCCGTACGTGTCTACTTTTCATCGGTTCCCGAACGGGAAGGAGCTAGGCCTGTCCGGAAGCTTTAGTCTGGGGCTCCGGAATATGGACCTGCAGGGCAAGCTTTTTGCCTGGCACCGTTACGATCCTTTCGAATTGGGAGACGTCTCCCTGTGGATGGGCCGGGAATTTGAAGCCTTCTTTCCAAACGACGCTTACCTGAACCAGCTAAAGGCTTCCAACTATTATCTGAAAGACAAGCTCGACTTTGGTACCCACCGGGAATTGGTCAATGGCCTGTATCTGTCCACCCACGCCTCCATCTCGGACCGACGACCCATCACGGACTACGAGACGGGATCGATCCTGGATGAGGTGATTACGGATGAGGACAGTCCCGTAGATTTTGAGCGGTACCAAGCGTTCGTGACGGATGTCGGACTACGCTATACCCCCGCGCAGCGGTACATGCGGGAACCACGAAGGAAAGTGGTGCTGGGCAGCGCCTGGCCAACCTTCGGACTACTCTATCGTCGCGGATGGTCGGATGTGCTGTCCAGTGATATTCGCTTTGATTATTGGCAGTTTTCCGTCGATCAGCAGTTTGGCGTCGGTGCCCTCGGGCAATCCAGCTACCGCGTGGTTGCCGGTACGTTCACCAATACGGAGGACCTGCGCTTCGTGGATATTCGTCGCTTCCGGGAATCGGATCCGTTGTTACTCTCCGATCCACTGCAGACCTTTCAGGCCCTGAACACCAGCCTCGCGACCAGTGGTCCGCACCTCGAATTCCACTACCTGCACCACTTCAGCGGGGCGTTGATCAACAACATACCTTTATTGAAAAAGACACGAATCCAGGCGGTTGCGGGGGCGGGGGCGCTCTTCCTGAGAGAGGACAACTACCGTTACCAGGAATTCCTCGCCGGGATCGAACGGGTCTTCAAGGTTGGCGCTCGCCGCCGATTGCGCGTAGGTCTGTACGGTGTAATGGCGGACGATAACCAATCGGGTAGTGAGGTGACGTACAAAGTAAGCTTTGACCTCATCGATATTTGGCGTAAGGACTTCCGTTTCTAGGGAAGTTGGAATTGTCTCTAGGCGTTTATAAACGTCTTTATTCGACTATATACGTTTACTTGACGCCTTTTTCCGGTGGCGCGGCGCACTTTTGGCCCATCACCAAATCTACCACCGTGTTATCCTTTTCAAATCAAATACAATTGGTCGGAAGAGCCGGTCACGATCCCGAGCTCCTGACCCTATCGGACGGCACACCACGAAGTTTGCTGCGGCTGTACCAGCATCCACGCGCAGCCGGAGATCGTGAGCACCCGCAGGTTCATCATCTCGTAGCCTGGTCAGCGGTCGCCCGGCAATTGCACGCTCGCGTCCACCGGGGTGACCGTCTTCTTATCCAAGGAAAGTTGCTCTACCGGCGTTTTGAGTGTAAAGGGATCACGCAGATCCGGACCGAGATACACGTAGGGAGTTTCGCGGTACTCGACCGCCGCGAGCAAAGCGAACTCAGCGCAGTAGCCGAGGGATCGCAACCAACCTACGGCCACCATGAATAGCGTTACGCTGATCGGAAGGGTAGTGTATGCACCCCGTTACTTTTGTACACCCAACGCGCGGGACCTTACCCGTTTTGGCATCCTGACGGTCGATGCCGAGGGTAAGAAAAGCGAACACGAGTGCGTCGCCTGGGGTACTCCGGCGCTAAGTCTTCACGAGAAGCTACGAGTGGGGCAGCAGGTAATGATCCGGGGTAGACTCCGGAACCGGAACGGCACACGTGGCCGTGCTAGCTACGTCAGTCTGACCAATTACCTTATCCTCGACCGTGTAGAACGGGTTGGCCTATCGCCTTGCGGTAAGGCGCTTGTCACGTAGCCTGATAACCATGCTGATCAGCAGGCCTAACATCATACTCGATGCTCCGAACCAGAACAGATTAATGCCCGGGAACTCGATCGCCTGAATGGTGATGTAATCCGTCCGGTAGCTTCGAGGCGCAACGGATAGCGGAATTTTCAGCGGCTGTTGGGGTTGCACTTTGGCTACCCGAAGCGTCGCCTCGGTGGTTTCCGGGTTAAGGCTCGATAGGTGGGCGTAGAGTCCCAGGCCGCGGATCTCGTCCCGGACGCCGCTAGGCTGATTTCCACGGATCAGGAACACCGGCTGCATTGTTTCTCCGTCGGCTTCCAGCAAGGCACTGACCCAAATGTCACCATCCTCGGCCCGGAAGTGATCGACTTCCGGTTGGGAGATGAAGCGCTGAAACGTAATGGGTTGCCCATCAACCGTGATGGTGCTCCCGGGCTGGACGATAAACTCGTCATAATCGAGGTCGGCGTCCTTGACCAATAGTCGCTCGAAAACGCTCTCATCGATGCGAATACGGAGATTGATGTCGTTGATCTGGGCCGGATAGTCATACAGGAGGCCTTCCCGGAGAACGATGGCTACCGCGGCCGTCGTGTCGTGATTCGCGATACCTCCGCTTCGACTGGCCCGGACTTGGGCACCCAGTCCGATATCTCCGGGTTCGAAGGTGTATTCCGGATGGTCGATCTGCCGGCGGAAGTCGGTCAGTTCCACCGTGTAGGTATAGATGATCGAACTGTTCTGCTGACGGATCTCTACCGTATCGCGGAAAGAAGCGCTCTCTCCCGGGGCGAGCGGGAAAAGGCGGTACTGTAGACTGTCTTCCGTTTCCTGCCGAACTTTGACACTCTGTTCTTCCGGAGGTAGTCCCATGATAACGGTGAATACGTCCCGGTCCCAGTAGTGCTTAGTGCTCGGATTGGTGATGGCTACCTTTTCAAAACCTTTATCGTAGAGAACATTGGGCTCCAGCTGAAACGTTTCGGTGATCTCCCCTCCTTCACCCATGCGTTGGTAGTCAACGAGGTAGGTACGGTTAAGGCCATCGATGGTGTCTCCCCGATAGGTAATCAGGTAGTCTTCCATGCTTATGGGAGCACCTTCGTAGAGCCTCAACGTAGTACGGGCTAATTCCTCGTCCTCCGTCAGCCCTTCCATGAGGAACTGGTTTTGGGATATGGTCCGCTTGTTACCGGAACTAGCCATGATTCCGATGAGCATGATGCCGAATCCAATGTGACTGACAACGCTACCCGCAACTTTCGGGTCCTTGCGAATGAAGAATAGCACGTAGTCCAGGTTAGACCACACCGCAAACCAGCCGGCGAAGATCATCGCTTTGTACACGAAGGTTGGCGCCTCAATCCACAGTAGGGTCAGGAACGTAAGCAGAGCCGATCCTATCACGGCAATGCCGGCGTGGATGGCAAAATACCGAAGGTGCTGGCTGAAGTTTCGTTCCCGCCACCGCAGGAATTGAGCTACACCGCTCATGAGACCGATAAATATGCCGATCCAGATCTGGAAGCGATTGTGGTGGGCTTCCGGGTCGGTAAGGGTCAGGCCTTCGTACACCGGGTCGATCCACGCGCGTATCTCGTTGTAGACCGGCAGACTCGTTGAGCCCGTGATCAGAATCGCCGACATGAAGAGCGTCAGGCTACCGATAAACATCCAAAATTCCCGGCTACTGGTAGCTTCTTCCTTCTCCGGTACGGGGATGTGTGACCACCGCCAGATCAAAAGACCGAGACTGAGGACAATGTAAAAAACCAGGAAGAAAAGCAACTGGGTTTCGAGCCCCATCTCCGTGAAGGCGTGCACGCTGGTGTCGCCGAGGACACCTGACCGGGTAAGGAAGGTGCTGTAGACGATCAGAATAAAGGTGCCGAGGTAGAACATGTAGGTAGCCCGGATACCCTGTCCCGTCGCCCGACTGATCAAATTGGTGTGAATGCCGGCCACCAGCATGAGCCAGGGGACCAGACTGGTATTCTCGACTGGGTCCCACGCCCAGTAGCCGCCGAAGTTCAGGGCTTCATAAGCCCAGGCAGCGCCCATAAGAATCCCGATACCCAGAATGCCGGCGCTGAACAAGCTCCACTGCAAACCCGGGCGCAACCATTCCCGGTGGCGGCCGGTCCAAAGTCCCGCAACGGCGTAAGCGAAGGGCACCACCGTGCTGGCAAACCCCAGGAATAGGGTAGGGGGGTGAATGGTCATCCAGTAGTTCTGCAGGCTAGGATTTAGCCCGTTGCCGCGGAGTAGGGAGACATAGTCCGCCTGCTCGAAGATGGGCGCATTGATCGTTTCCCGCAGCAGGAGCATCGGGTTGGAACCGAGCTTCAGGATGAAATCACCAAAACCAAAATGCACGCCAAGGAGCATGGACACGATCACCACCTGAACGGAGCAGATGACCGCCATCACCGGTTTTTCCCAGCTACGGGCGGTAACCATCAGGACATAACCCAGGATGACGTGCCAGAAAGTCCAGAGCAGAAAGCTACCCTCCTGTCCCTCCCAGAAGGCGGAAAAGATATAGCGCTGTTGAAGCTCTCCGTCGACGTGCGCCGTTACGTACTGATACTCGTAGTACTGGTTGAGCATCGCGAAAAAGATGCAGCCGATGACGGTAAAGACCGCCGCGCCGTGCGCGAGGAACGACAACTGGCCAAGGCGCTGCCACGATCGGCTGCGCAAGACTTCGTCGCGGTACTGTGTCGCGAAAAAGTAGCTGACCATGCTGAGAATGCCGGCAAAGAAAGCAAGTAGAATAGCGAAATGGCCGACGTACCGGGGACCGAGATGCTCGTTGATGTACTGAATTTCCTCCATACAGGCTTAACTCTCGGTGAGGTTTTGTATCATTTCCTCCTGGTCCTTATACTTACTGGGGCACTTCATCTGGATGTCACTGGCGATGAATTGCTCGTCCTTCATGCGCCCGGTGAGCACGATACTCTCGCTCATCTCGAAGTCCTGCGGCTTACCCATCAGCAGGATAACCTCGCGTTCCGTTCCGCTGAGATCTTCCAGGAAAAAACTGAAGTAGTTTGGATCGGTCAGCGGATCGTAAATGGTCGGCTTATCCTTGACGTAGGTGCCTACGAGCTGGACTTTACTGCCGCTTTCCGCCGCCCTGGCAAAGTTGGCGTATTCACTGGTCGCATTTCCGGTCTGAAAGAGCAGCACTACGGCGACGACAACCAGGAGAATAGCGAGCAAATAAGATTTTTTCATGGGATCCGGAGCTTGAGGGATATATCCATAAGAAACGCTAAGGTAGGCGGACCGTTGCGCGGCAGGGTCAATGTTCGGTCATATGCGATGGCTCTATTCTACAATAGCTGCCTAACGACCAATACCGGATCGGTAGCCCGTAATGGCCGCAGGTGGTGGGCAAGGTGGCACAACAAATAGACCGAATGCGTATTTTGTTACAAGCCATTGTAAATTAAGTAGGTATGTCTTTCCCTCACCGCTCCTTCATCGCTCTGCTATTCGCATTGTCGATTACTCAACTTTCCAACGCGCAAAGCAGCGTCAAGGAGTTCCGACTAGGGGGCAGTGCCCAGATTTTAAATGACGAGTGCATTCGTCTGACACCATCAACCCCCTACGTGAGTGGTTCGGCCTGGTTTCAAAATCCGATGGACCTGGAGTATCCCTTCGAATTAACGGTGGACCTGGTACTGGGAGAGAACGATGAGCTGGGCGCGGATGGAATCGTCTTTGTTTTTCATCCATCCATGCAGACCGGCTACCGGGGGGAAGGGATGGGCTTTGCGGGTCTGTACCCTTCGCTCGGGATTGAATTCGACACCTACCAGAATTACCACCTCGGCGATCCCGCCGCCGACCACGTGGCCATCATGCCCCACGGGCAGGCCCACCACGCGCGAAGCATGGTAGGCCCGATCGATCTGCCCAACCTGGAAAATGGGGCGAAGCGGCCCCTGACGATTGCCTGGAATCCCGGCACCCAGACCCTACAGGTTTCATTAGATGGAAATACGGTAGCCACCTACCAGGGCGACATCATCAACGACATCTTCGGCGGAAATTCCAAAGTCTACTGGGGAGCAACCGCGGCTACGGGCCGGAAGATCAACTACCAGGACGTCTGCATCCGGAAGCTGGTGTACGCGATGGTGGAGTAAGCTATTGGCGCTCGGCCAGTCCGTCGCCTTCAGCAATGATTCGACCCTGTCCGGGTAACCGTTCACCGTTATATCGCTGGTTTGGATCATCGAGCAGCACGTAGGATACCACCGCATCCTGAATTCCTTCTTCGGTAAGGCAACCGGAGGTAACCATTAGGTCGGAGTTAAGATAACCGGAATTGCTATAAAGGTCAAACACGCTGAATACCGTGAATTTACAGTCACTTCCTACGATAACACTGTAACTGGCGGGAGTGACTTGGCCACCGGGCAGATGATAGCTAAAGTCAATATTTAAATTCTCGGTGGTGTCGACGAAAATTGCGGTGATCGGTACTGCCTCCGTACCCATGGGTACCGTGTCACCTGGAAGGTTGGAACCGGTGATTAACATGGGGGCCATAAGAAACGTCCCGGTGATGTCCGGTGGATGAACACCCCCGTAAATGGGATGTCCGAGTTCCTTTAGTCCGTCAATGACTTCATCTGAAACGAATTGTCTTACACCGGGGATCAAGCCATCCTCATCAACCTCATCGTCGCCCGAAAGTCCGTCGCAGGACGTGAAGCACAGGGCCGCCAGCAGGGCGTAGCCGATCAATTTAAAATGCTGCATAACAACAAAATTTAGGGGAAGCACCACCGCAACAGCGCGGCGTGATAGACAGCTAATTCCCAAATCATGCACCCGGTAACCCTTCCCGATCGTCTATATTTTACAGCGGCTATCTTGCCATCCCTTTGCCCCCCCCGATCCGGTGGATATTTCCCTCATTTCCCTCAGTCTTCAATCCGCGCTGCTCCTGGCGGAAATGGCCTTTTGCCTGTTATTCGGGTTATTACTCATCCGGCGCTCGCTGTTGACCTCCCGCGTCGCGCCCGGGTGGTTAGCCCTGATCCTTTTGGTATCTGCCTGCTCTTTAGTGCCGTGGGCGGCCGGTCACCTGGGGTGGTACGCGCGGGATCCGCACCGGAAGTGGTTGTTCTATATTCCATTTCAGCAATTGCTGCTGCTCGGACCCTGTATATATCTCTACGTGAACGCGTTACTACAGGCCGATGCGAGCCTGCCCCGCAGGTATGGGTGGCATTTTCTACCCGCCGTCCTATACCTTGCCTATAGCTTGGCAATGGTTGTGGCCGACGCACTCGTGCTAGACACCCCCTACTTTTACGCTGACGGTCGGGATCGCGATCTTGACGCTTGGTATCAGCTGCTGGGTTTTCTCAGCCTGCTTGCGTACACCGGCTTATCCATCGCCCGTTACCGCCGCTACCGCCGTGACATCGTGCAGGAAGTCAGCTACTCCGACTCGGTGTCCTATCAGTGGGCCCGTCGATACCTGCATATTCTCCTGTTCCTGGTGGTATTGCGCCTGGTTTTTCTCCTGGCCTATCGGGACTTTGGCAATTTCGGCCAACTGTTTTGGTACTACCTGACGTTCGGTCTGATCAGTTGCGCCGCAGGCCTGGCTGGCTACACCGAAACCATCCGGCGGGAGGCATCCCGGCCCCTGATCATCCCGGACCTGGCGCATGATCTGGACCCTGAACCCCAATCGGCCCAAACGTATCCGGATATTGCGACTTCCGACCTCCGGGAATGGAAACCCCGTCTGTTGCTTATCATGGAACAACACCAAGCCTACCGGGATCCCGGACTATCCCTGTCCGACCTGGCCGGGCAAATGGACCTAACCCGGCGACAAACCTCCGCCCTCATCAATCGGGAATTCGGGCAGAATTTCAATGACTTCGTGAATAGCTACCGCGTCCGGGCCGTCCGTCGGGCGCTGGTCGACGGAGTACACGTTGACCTTACCC
>JBASAV010000124.1:0-4542 GCA_049650785.1 Lewinella sp.
CCCTCGAATAGCGATACCCTGGCATCGACGATCGGAGCCGGCATCACGCTACCCCTCGTGCGGGTGGCGGAGACTTGCAGAACCACGGGTTGATTGGGAAGAAAGCTGGAACTGAGGACCAGGCGGCTCCGGCTGATTTCGAAGTCCATTTCTACCGCTTCCTCGCAACTTACGAGCAGGACCGTTCCCAGTAGGAGGGCGGACAGCGTACGGATGGCGAGGGCGGTTGGACGGGGCATGATAAGTAAAAATACCGCATTGTCCGCTATCTTCCAAATACCTTTTGTCCGCCGGAGCCGAAAGTCAGGTGGTAACTCAGCGTGGGGAGTAAGGGGGCAATGAAGATTTTGTAGAATTGATCACGACCCACCGGGGCACCGGTTTCGGCTGAAGTGTATTCCGGTCGCACCTCGTAGTAAATGGGGTTTCGGCGGTTATAGACGTTATAAAGACCTACGTCAATAGCGTGGGTAAACCGACTGTTTTGGGAGGTTAAATTGGTGTGGAGGTTGACATCCAGGCGATGGTTGACCGGCATCCGGAAGCCATTCCTCTGCTCTGTGAGGACCGAATTGGGCGGGCCATAATCTATTGGAGTGGCCAAGATGATCTCACTCATACTATACGCTAAGCCGGATTCGAAGCGCCAACTACCGGTCAGGGTGGTCCGATCCCCGAGCTGATAAATTAACAGCAAATTAACGGAATGACGCCGGTCGTAGCGAAAGGGAAACGTCATCCCCTGGTTGGTAAGGGGGTCGAACGTTCGCTCGCTGCGCGCCAGGGTATAGCTCAACCATCCTCTTATCTTGCCGCGATTGCGTTGCACGCTGGTTTCCAGGCCATACGCTTTACCGTCACCCCGGCTAAGCTGATTTCTCCAGAGATCGGCGTACTGTTGCCCTTCGGAGTAGGCTATAAGTCCCTTTATGGATTTGTAATAGGCAGCGGTGGTAAATACCCAGTTCGTTGCCGGCTGAAAGGTCAGCTTTCCACTGATTTGCGGAGAGGTAGCGGGAGCAATATTCGCGGTAGAGGGCACCCAAAGATCGGAAGGTATGCCAATGACAAAACTGCTAAGCAGGTGAATGGGCTGTACGGTCCGATCGTAACTCAGCTGCCAGTCAATATTGGCCGTGAGCGGACCCGAAAACATGATCCGCGGGCTAAGGGAGGTGTAGGTGGTACCATCATCGGTCCAAATACTGGCCCTAAGACCGAGGCGATAATACACGTTTCCGCGACGGCCACCAATAGAGCCGTAAGCGGCTAGTTGAAGAGGAGTGAACACTTCGCTTTCCTGTTCGCTGCCGTAGCGGTCCAGCGCGATGGTGTCGTTGAGTAGGGACGGAGCAAATTTATGGTCGGTAATTTCCCCCCCAAAGCGCAGAAAGGAAGCGTTGCCCATGCTATGCTGCCCGTCGAACGCCAGACCGAGAGATCGGATACTGGATCGGTAATTGCCACTGAACATCCACCCTTCGTCGATATCGGTGGTCAAGATCTTGGCACTATCGGATCGTTCGAAGGAGGAGGCTGTTTGCAGATCGCTGTAGGAGAGGCGAAAGTTGCCAAAGGTCTTTTCGCTGAAGACATGGTTGTAGCGTAGGGCCGCTACCGTATTGCCCCAGTGAACGCTTTCGCGACGCGCACTGGGATACTGGTAGCTGGTCAGCGTACCCGCCTCGTTCACCTGGTGAATGGTGTCTCCCTGCCAGCTATCGTTGCTGTAATCATCCAGACCGGAATAGACACTCAGATAGATACGGCCCCGCTTACCGGCCCGCTGGTTTAATTTGAAGTTGATGTCATACACATCGTAATCCATCGATCCCTTACGACCTCGGTTTTCCTTGTACTGCTCGCTGAAACGGCGGATCAAACTACTGGCCCAGAAGTACCTGCCGGTAAGCAGGAAGGAGCTTTCACCCACCCGGACGGGTCCTTCGGCCGCCACCTGCGCCGAGAGCAAACTGCTGCCTACCGTCAATTCATTTTCGTAGAGGTTTCCGTCCCGGGTATGCACGTCGAGCACGCCTCCGATCCGGCCACCGAAGCGCGCCGGTAGCGCATCTTTATAGAGGTCAATACGCCGGATAGCCTGATTACTGAAGATGCTGAATAGCCCGCCGGCGTGGCTGAGTCCATACACGGGTACCCCATCGAGGAGGATGAGATTATGGCCGGCCTCGCTGCCCCGGATCAGCATACCGCCAATTCCTTCCGCTCCGCTGGTAACGCCGGGTAGCAGGCGGGCAAGTTGTAGGGGATCGTCTTCGCCGAGTGGTCCGCCCAGCTGGGCGACTTCCGTTCGGCCGATCCGGGTACCCGTTTCAAAGTAGCGTGCCTCCCCCTCACCGCTGCCCATGGCGGTGACAATGATTTGGGGAAGCTCATTATTCGGTACGAGCTGGAGATTAATTTGCGTATCGGCGCGAAGAAGAATATCCTTCTCCAGCGGTAAGTAGCCGACGTACGTTGCCCGCAAGCGGTGGCGCCCGCCCGTTTGTGTCAGGGTGAAGAACCCATACTCATTGGAATTGGTGCCGGTGTTCGTATCCGTCAACTGGACGGTCGCGCTAATCAGACGTTCGCCGGTAACCGCATCGCTGACCATACCAAACAGGCTGAATGACTGCCCATACAGATCGGCATTTGGAACAATAAGAATACCAGCCGCTCCAATTTCGTAGATCAATTCCGTGTCGCGCAGTAACAGATCCAGCCACCCGACAGTGGGTCGACGATCGGCTTCTATTTCGAGCGGAATATCGGGAATGAATTCAGGGCGGTAGCTAATGCGCGCGCCCGCTTCGGTCAGTGCGATCAGGGCTTCCTCCAGTGAATACTCACCGGTGGGAAGGTAGATCAACTCGTTGTCTTGACCCCTAACGGGCAGCGCAATTAAAAACCCGGTAAAAAGCAGGAATATTCCGCGGGTCCACCTCATAAATGCGGAGGATTATTGCTGACAGCGACCGCTAAGCAGAAAGTGTTTGTCGTCATCTCCGGTGGAACGGATGGATAAACCACCGTGTTTGGCGATATCCTGGAGCACGTTTAGAACATCCTCACTCTGGAAGCTACCGCTTACGGTGTAATCACAGGACTTGTCTTGTTCCCACTGGCAGGTAATGCCCCAGTTGTCGGAGAAGTATGTCAGTACCTCGGAAATAGGAGTATGATCAAATTTTAGTAGTCCGGTACGCCAGGCGTGGTGGTTCAGGTTGGGAGCTTGATTATGCACCACCTCTTCGCCGGAAGCTACCGTGACGTATTCCATAGCCTTGACTGGCACGGTTTCCTTACCGGTATTGACCAAAACGGATCCTTCGCTAACTTCTACCTCCAGCAGCCCGGAATCGGTGCGCAAGTTGAATGCGGTACCGGTAACGCGGACTTCATTGACGCCATTACTGACTAGAAATGGACGGGTAGCATCGTGTGTGACTTCGAAGTAACCCTGGCCTGCGAGATCGAGCAAACGGTCATCCTGATTGAAGGTCGCCGGATCGTAGCTGAGTTGGCTACCTTGCTGTAGGGTAACCTTGCTACCATCGGGCAGGCTGTATTCAGCAAGGGGACTGTCTTCGTTGATGAGGTAAGTTCTGTCATCGCCACCGAAAACCAAGAGGGAAGCAACGATCAGGACAATTGCTGCCGCCGCCGCGGTTAAATAAACGGTCGAGCGATTGCGGCGGGGTTGCAGTTTGCGCACCGGTGTCATACGGGCATGAAGTTGACGCAGACCGGTCTCCACATCGGGTGAATACTCTTCCCGATACACAGTGACCAAGCGGTCTATGTCATGTTGGTCTAACTTCATTGGGACGTTGCGTGAGTGTTAGCTTCGTCTGTATGACCCCAAAGGTAGCCTTCACCCCCTAAGGAGGAAGGGGTATTTCGTGGATTTTCGTCCGTTGGCTGACGCCTGGTGACCCATTCAACCATGTAAAAGGTATATCAAAGTGAGTAATCCCGCCAAGTATTGCCGCAAAAATTTATAGGCCCGGGTCATTTGGTTTTCAACCGTCTTGACCGAAATGCCCAGTCCCTCCGCAATTTCACGGTGGCTCATCTCCTCCAGTTTGCTCATCACAAAGACCAGGCGGCACCGTTCGGGAAGGCGATCGATGGCATCGTTGATACGTTGCTGTAGCTCTTCTTTTTCGAGAGCTGCGCCCGGCTGCATGGACGAGTCGGCAGCCGTTTCCGGAATTTCGCCGTCACCCACCGGAATCCGCTTTTGATCTCTTAAATAGTTGAGACTTCTATTGCGAACGGCGGTGCGCAGATAAGGACCTACCGAAGAGGTATCAGCGGGTAGATTTTCGCGCTTGGTCCACATGAGGGCGAAGAAGTCCTGTACGATATCCTCCGCCGCCGCGGCGTCCTGTACCAGCCGGATAGCGGTTCGGCAAAGGGCTACGTAATACCGCCGGAATAACTCATCCAAGGCCGTAGCTTCTCCGCCCCGTAGGGCATCAAATAACTCGGTATCGGTGGCGGAAGGGGAAACGGACATAGGCTCAAGCTGTAAGG
>JBASAV010000125.1:0-16203 GCA_049650785.1 Lewinella sp.
GTTCAGTAGCTTGCCGTGGGCGCTGATGTGCCGGAAGCCATGATCCTCATCGTACAGTAAGAATTGACCGTTGCTGAGTGGTAACAAGTTTACGGTGGGCGTAACATTATCCCATACGTCGGTGGAATCCTGGAAAATGACCTGGAACCCCGTGGCGGTATACTCGTACAGTAGAGTGCCCGCATCGCCAATGGTTACGGCAAAAGTCCGTCCCAGCTGGTCTGTTTTAATGGCCCGGGGGTAACCGATCACACCCGTACTCGGCAGAAGGCGTACCTGTTCTATGCTAAAGTCCCGCGGATCGAAGCGATCGAAAACGGCAAAACTCTTGTCGTACGTCAGAATCAGGTTGCCATCGTTAGCGGCATGTACAGCAGATACTGCCGCGTAGCTCAGTCCGGGCTTCTCCCTGGTAGTTGGCCCAAAGTTGACAAAGGAATGCCCGTCAAAACGATTGAGTCCATCCGCCGTCGCTACCCACAAATAACCGTCCTCACCGACGTGCAGTTCATTGATATCGCGGGTAGAAAGCCCGTCGGTTACCGTGAAGTACTCGATACGCAAGGCCTGCCCGGTCAGGCAGCTTGCCCATATGGCTAGCAAAACCGGCAGCCAGATTTTCACGGTGTGTTTGAGGATTAGGTGAGGCACGATAACGGATTACACGACAGACAAGTTACCCGCAAGTTACTCGTTGTCCGGGGGCTGTCCCCCATTTATGCTTCAGAATGTCAGAAGTAACCCCAGTCCGTCGCTTCCGCCACCCAGCAGTAGCCGATAGTCCCCGTCGCGCTGTTGGGCAATCACGTAGTTGGCCAGATCAAAGAGAAACAGGAAGCCGCCCTGTAGAATGATGCTACGTCCGTACCCTTTCAGCCGGTCGGCATCCGCATCCGGCCGCCGGGAACGTTCCATCAAGTATAGCCCCCCAAGAACGTACCCCACGTCTAGGCCGGCATTGAAAAGTAAGATCTTCCCGAAGCCTACGTTCTCCTGCAGCCCTTCCCAGGCTGTGCCGGCCGGATCTCCCAGGGAGAGGTAGCCCACGCCCGCGATACCCAGGTTGACGACGTTCCAGATCGCGTTCATTTCGTGGAAGCGGCGGGTCGTACCGTCGGCGCCACCGCGCAGGGCCATACCCAAGCCGATATTGCCGATCGCCCAGCCACCAAGTACCAGCATGGCCTTTTCCTGGTGGTTCAGTCGAGCGTTTTCTATGTCAAGCAGTGAGTTGCTTTGCGCCGCAGCGCAGGAATAGAGCAATACAATTAGCAGGAGTGTGGCAAAGTATCTCATCCTTCGGTCAGTGATAGCACGCTGTGCAAACCCAGGGAAGGGGAATTGGTTGTTAGTGCACTTCCCTACCCTATGCTTGAACGTTTTCTCGGCCACTACCAAACCATCCTTCCCCACCTGCGCGACGGCCTGCGGGTCAATTATTCGCGGGAACGCATTCACACACCCGACGACGACTTTCTCGACCTGGACTGGCTATCCGAAACCGGATGCCGAAGGCTGGTCATACTCAGTCATGGCCTGGAGGGGGATAGCAGCCGGCCGTACATCGTGAGCGCCGCCCGGTATTTCGCCCGCCGGGGATGGGACGTACTGGCCTGGAACTGCCGCAGTTGTTCGGGGGAAATGAACCGGACCCGTAAGCTGTACAGCCACGGTCAGAGCGAGGACCTGGAGACCGTAGTCAATCATGCCCTGGCAAGCCGTGGCTACGAACGGATCGTGCTGGTGGGCTACAGCATGGGGGGTAACCTTACGCTAAAGTATTTGGGCACTATGGGCAAAAACCGCCCCCCGCAGGTTACTCATGGGGTAGCCTTCTCCGCCCCCTGCTTCATCGAGCATAGCGTGGATAGCCTGGAACGCCGCGATAACTTCATCTACAAGCGCAAATTCTTTCGATCGCTGTCGGCCAAAGTCATTGCCAAGGAAAAACAGTTCCCGGGTATCGTGGATATTTCCGCCCTCAGCAGGATACGGGTATGGCGTGACTTCGACCGGGCCTTTTCGGCAGTCATCGGCGGCTATAGCGACCTGCGGGCCTACTATGATTATCTCTCCTCCGGCAATTACGTAGCGGACACGACCGCTCCGGTCCTGATCGTCAACGCGGTCAATGATCCGATCATTCCAGATGCCTGCACCCCTACGGAGCTGGGGAAAAAGCACCCCCTCATCACGGTGGAAAAACCCCGGCGGGGCGGTCATGTGGGCTTCCCGCTGCGGGGAAAAGACTACAACGCTATGGATGTACGGGCTTATTCTTTCATAGAATAGGATGCCTTCGCGAAGCATGGGTGGTTGGCGGCAAACGCTATGACAACTGCGGTTCCAATATGGTATATTTATGCACTGCCCACCACCCCAGTGCGAAAAGCTTGGCGAAGAACTTTCACATAAACGGTAAATGACTGGAGCTCAGGACATAATAATACCTAAATTCACGCCAACTTTCAACTGTGAAACGGAACTGATTAACGTCCGCGGCGTAATCAACAGTTACCTGATTACGGGAGAAAAGTTGGCGTACCGCCAGACCTACCACGGTCAGCTCGATTTTACGGATTACCTGGAGGTCTATTCACCGGTGGCTACAACCATCGAGCTACCCTTCCACGCCCTGGCGGCGGGGGCAAACCTTCTACGATGAGAATAGGTCGAAGACGCTAGCCCAGCAAAATTGACCGTATCGCTAGGAAGCAGTACGGATGGAGAGGTGTAGGATGTCTTTCTAGACAACGCATACCCCAACGGTAAGGCGGTCGCTGCTGTAAATGTTGGTCCCGGCATCATCCGGTTCAATCTCCTGGTCTCCGGTGGTGCCCCTCCACACCTGTAGTTCAAATGCGGTAGCCATCTCCGGTAATTTCCTGGTGATCGGCCACATTACCGGTCCCGGGGGAGGTCCCCTACCTCCGGGAGTATGCGGACAGCTGTTCGACGGTGCTGGATTTCCGGGTGGACGACCCCACCCTGCCACGCATTCAGTTCCTTCTGACACCCTGATCGGAAATGGGGACTCGCTCTGCCTGGATGCAACCGCTGCCGGTCAGGATCTCGTTTATAAATGGTCTGCGGGGTGTACGCAACCAGGTATATGGGTAACTACTACGGGTCGGTACACACTCACCGCTACCGACACCGCTGGTTGCCCTTTCTCATACAAGACCCGGGTGATATCAGACCGGGCTTACTTCATCGGCAAGGAAAAAAATCCCCCCTCATCCGGACGCTTTTACGACGACGGCGGGCCCGAGGATAATTACCAGGATGAACTAAGCGACTTTGATGGGGATGGATCCGTTTGTCCACTGAATGCCAGTGTTACCACCCCGGGCAGTTATCGGTCCTCCGCCCCCGGTGGCTGCCTGACCGTACGCTTTCTTTCCATATCCTTCAACGGTAATGCTCCGGGTTGGCAGGCAACCGTGTCCGGCGGCCTCGAACCGGCTACCCCCGCCTGCTTCGAAATGGTCGACTGTGGAGAAACCTTTACCGATCCGCGCGGGAGCGCGCCGTACCAGAACGGCGATTACCGGGTCTGTTACCTGTGCGCGGAGGAAGGTGAGGCCACGATCGATTTTCAAGACCTGGATCTGCGGTCTGATAATGTACTGGCCTTTTACGATGGGTACGGAACCGATTGCCTGATCACCACACGTACTGGAGCCGGAGAAACCTATCGCTTTTCAGCCAGTGGCGGGGGATGCCTCACGCTAATCCTGAATGCGGCGGATAACGGAGGCACCACCGGCAACCCCTGGGAGACGTCCGGAAATTTGGAGGCCGTCTTCACGTGCGGCTTTGTATATACTAACTCCTTTTACCGTTTCATCCCTGCGGGCACTACCGCCACTATTCAATTTGCCGCCGACGCAGGAAACAACGTCCTGTGAGAGGGATTACGGTTGGCGGTTTTTCGGTGGCGGGGCGTTGTGATAGCGAGGAGTCTTGATGGAATCAATTGGCGGGTACCAATGCCGAAGACGGGCTAGGTTGCAGCGGGACTTTGTCGGTAAGGGGCCTAACCCCAGAGAGACGTACTCCCTAGTGATCGATGGCCCTTACGGCAGTGAATCCCTATACACGTTCAATGCCCTGGATGGTATTGAAGTCTGCCCGGTTACGACTGCTTCGGAGACGACCTACTGTCGGGATGGCTATGTCCACGTCGAATTGCTAGTGAGGGGCAAGGGGGCGGCCTGGTAGCAGGCTGTGCCAAGGTGTGCGAGGTCGGCTCGTCCATTTGGCTGATCTGCCTAAATTCCCCTACCCAGACTTACTTGCTACGTGGGGAAATCACCGGGTGGGAGCACCGGGGTCCCGTCGGGGTGTGCCAACCCACTTCAAACCGGGTATTCGATACCACCGGCAAGCTCCTGAGTAGCGGTCAAGTAGATGCCGCCGCCGAGGAGATCAATCTGCATTACCTGCCAGCGCGGGTCTACTATATCAATTTTGGAGATAATAGCGGTAGGTAGACCCTTCGATTTGGGAAGTTCTAACGGGATTGAGCTTCACTTGTCCTGCGCTCCGCCGCCCGAAACTTAGGCGGAAATGGTCATTTCCCTGAACCATTAGGTCCGTGCGCCGTACTACTGGTGCATCAACAAATAATGTAACTACAACACCTATGAGCGCCAAGATCCTAATTACCTTTTATTCTACCTATGGCCACACCTTCAAGCTCGCACAGTCCGTCCAGGCGGGTGCGGAAGCGGCCGGTGCCGAAGTTCGCCTTCGGCGCGTTGCGGAACTCCCGCAGGCAGCCGAGGCCATGAAAAACGACGAAAACTACCAGGCGGCTCAGCAGTCCATGTCGCACCTCGAAGAAGTCACCCACGACGATCTGCGTTGGGCCGACGGCATTGCCTGGGGGACGCCTACCCGCTACGGTAATATGGCTGCGCAGGTAAAGCAATTCATCGACACCACGAGTTCGCTCTGGTCGAAGGGAGAATTGGAAGACAAGGCCTCCGGTGTATTCGTTTCGACCGCTACCCAGCACGGTGGTCAGGAATCGACGATTCTGTCGTTCCATATCCCCCTGCTTCACCTCGGCATGATCATCGTAGGCTCACCTTACGGTCAGAACCCAACCCTCTTTAACGTGGAGAATATCCACGGTGGTAGCCCCTACGGTCCGAGCACGATCGCCGGTGGTGACGGATCGCTCCAGCCCATGGATGGCGACCTGGCCATGTCCAAGAAACTGGGAGAACGCCTTTCGAAAGTAGCCGATCGACTCAGCGTGCTGCGTTCCTAGTCAGCCTGCCAGACGGCGGTGGTCTTCAGCCGTCGATCCAATAATATAATCTCGCCGTTTCCGGTGGTGGCTACGAGTTGGCTGCCCCCGGTGACCACGCTATACCCCACACGTAGCGGTCGCGAAGGCCGTGGCGAAGTTCCTTACCGTCTACCGACCAAAAGCGCACCCCATCGCTGGCGGAGGCTAGCACCTTACCGCTAACCTTCCAGCTGAGATTCCGATACTCGGCCCGGCTAGTGGTGTCCTGCCACAGCAGGGTGTTATTTGCCGACCGTAATCTCGTTGCGGTATTGAGATCATACAAAAAAGGGACCTCCCCACTCTGGGCCGTAGCCGCCAGATATTCACCTTTCGGGTCCCACTTGAGATTCGTGACCGTGCCGGCTACCGGTATGGTTAGCTGCGGTTCCAAGATACCTCCGGAGAAGGTGGTGTTTCGTGCTGGTTACCTCCGACAATGATTCCATGCTGTGGCCCTGCCCAATCGACGGACCATACGATGCTTTCGTACTCTCCCTCTACCAGGGTGGGCGCGGCACACCCGGACGATAGGAGCAGCCACAGGACGAAAACGCAGGCTAAATTACTCGGGAGGAATTCGGTAGAAGACATTCGCCGAAATTGGGCTGAGGGATACGGTTCCTTCCAACGGACGGTCACTCAAGCCAGCGGATTGCACGCGCTCGCCGTCCACGACCTGTAGCCAGCTACCCTCGGGAAGCTCGTAGGTTTGCGTTCGCGGATGGGCATTTAACGCAACGATGATTTCCGACCAGTCTTCGCCGGGGGCATCCTGAAGTCGGTAGGCGATCAGCTGGCCGTCCTCCTGCTCGTCAAAGACAAGGTGACGTGCGATCGTATCCGTACCGCGCATGCGAAAGGCCGGATGTTCCTTCCGCAAGGCGATGAGGTCCCGTACGTAGGCCACCGTCTTGGCGTGCCGACCCTTGTCTTCCCATTTGATGGCGTTAACCGCGTCGCTGCTTTGGTAGCTGTTTTCGTCGCCGTCTTTCGTACGAAACATCTCCGTACCGGCGTGCAGGAACGGAATACCCTGGGAGGTCAGCACCGTGGCGAGTGCCAGCCGATGCATACGCTGCCGGGTAGCGATCCCATCCCGCGGGTTACTGATCGCAAGTCTATCCCAGAGGGTGTGATTATCGTGGCAGCTGACGTAGTTGACGCACTGGGTCGGTTCTTTGGCCCAGGGAGCGTGGCTGTAATTAACGCTATCGTAGGCGATCTGAGGGTGTCGGGTCGCCCCGACGATACCGAAGCGAACGGACTCCACTTTATCCGTAGCGCCGCTGGCAAATCCTTTTTCTTCGTGGTCAAAGACGCTTCCCTTAAGCGCATCGCGAACGTCATCGCTAAACGCGGCAATCCGCTGTAAGCGCGGTGTGTTCTTTTTAACCGCCTGGAGGCTATCGGGCAGGGGGCTGTCGCCCGCCGTCCAGCCTTCCCCGTAAATAAGGATCGACGGATCGATCCCGTGGATGGTTTCGCTGATGTCGTTCATTGTGGCGATATCGTGAATGCCCATCAGGTCAAAACGGAATCCGTCGACGTGGTACTCATCGACCCAATACTCGACCGACTCCCGGATGTATTTGCGAACCATGGGGCGCTCGCTGGCAATTTCATTGCCACAACCGCTGGCGTTACTGAAGGTGCCGTCCTCGTTGAAGCGATAGAAGTAATCCGGAACGAGCAATTGGAAGTTGCTGTTTTCCGTCCGGCCGGTGTGGTTGTAAACTACGTCCATCACCACCCGGATACCGGCACGATGGAGGGCCATGACCATCTCTTTAAACTCCCGGATGCGTACCTCTCCCCGGGAAGGATCGGTCGAATAGCTGCCTTCGGGTACGTTGTAATTCTGCGGATCGTATCCCCAGTTGAACTGCGCGGAGTCCAGGTGGGCCTCGTCCACGCTGAGGAAATCGAAACTGGGCAGTAGGTGAACGTGTGTGATGCCCATTTCCACCAGGTGATCGAGGCCGGTGGTGTCACCGCCGGGGGAAGTAGTCCCGCGCTCGGTCAGGCCGAGAAACTTACCCTTGTGGGTAATACCGGAGCTGGGATCCACACTCAGATCGCGGATATGTAGTTCGTAAATCACCGCGTCGGTTGGGGCGCTGAAAGGAGGACGACGATCCTGTTCCCAGCCATCAGGGTCGGTGGCCAGCAAGTTCACCACTTGCCCGCGCAGACCATTGGTGCCTGCGCTCTGGGCGTAGATGTCGGTGGCTTCCGCAAGCCACCTTCCGTCACGTTTAATCTGCAGGGTGTAGAACACACCATCCAGGTCCTCCTCCACGACGGCCGTCCAGGCTCCGTCCAGGATGTCCATGTCGTACGTTTCGTACGCCTCGGAATCAATAGCGTCATCGCTATACAAGTGCAACCGGGCCTCCTGGGCGGCGGGCGACCAAAGCTTAAAGGTGACTACTTCGGGCGTGTAGGTGACCCCTAAATCGGCGTAGGGGTAGACCGGGTAATCTTCCAGCGTATCGTACTGGGGCCGGGGATCGGAGCAAGTCACGACAAGCAAGCTTAGGGCGGTGATCAATAAGGTTCGGTGCAGGGCGGGCATCAGCGGGTGATGTGAGGATCTATTCGATGAGGCGTAAGATGGTGCGGGCGAAGGTCGGGTCTAATATAGCACCCCGATGCCCCACATCCGGCAGGGGAATTAATTCCACCCGCCCGGGGGCCGCTTCTTTAATTTCCTCAGCCATGTCGAAGGGAATAAAATCATCGCTCTCGCCGTGAATGACGGTTACCGGACAGCGGGAGCGGGCTACGTTATCGACCGTATTCAGGGGGTACTTGAGAATCGCGTCCGGCACCATCCACAACCATAAATTTTTCATCGCCGTGATGCTGGCGTAGGGGGCTGCCAGTACGCAGTGCTCCGGATTATTCTCGGCCGCGAGGTAGCTAGCCATGCCGGTGCCCAGGGAGTATCCTGCTACGATGATATTCGATTCGGCGTAGTGATTAAGCAAGGTGTCATACATCGTCTGGGCGTCTTCGTAGAGCTGCTTTTCGGATGCGATGGCCCCCCCACTTTTCCCGTATCCCCGATAATCAAAGAGATATAGATCATAGGCGGCATCCATGAGTGCCTCGGTCTGGCGAAAGCTCCGCCGGTTGCTGCCCCGGTTACCGTGAAGAAATAAGATGGCACCCCGGGCGTCCGGCTTGCGGAAGGCAACCACGTTGAGTTCCACGCCGTCTGACGATGGAACGTAGAATTCCTCTCCCCCCTCAAAAGCGAAATCCGCGGGCAACTGCCTGGGTCGGAAGATCAGGCTCTCCTGAAAAAGATACAGCACGAGGCACAGCACTGCGTACAGGATAAGCGCACCGATGGCTATCCGCTTGATCCATTTCATTTGAGCGTCGATTCTATGGTCTATTTGCCTTTATTCCGGGACGGAGCGAAGCAGCCCCATGCCCGTGAGGAAGAAAATACCACCCACGATGGCTACACCCCAGGCGTTTTGCCCCAACGCGAGCTGGCCGGGATTAAAAATAGCCAATACGCCCGCGGCCAGGGCGATAGCTCCGACAACGGTAAAGAGTAAGGCGAGGGTTTTCTTCACGATTGGTAATTTGTCGTAAAGATAGCCCGACAACCTAAGTTGCAGAACCGACCAGTTCCTATCTTGCCGGGGACCAAATCCTCCCCCCCTGCCGTCCCTCAGCCGAAGAAAGTTTCTCTATCTCGCCGGCCTGCCGGTGGTCTTTTCCAGCACTCTGCCCGATGGCATCCGCCTACTAGGTCTCGCGGCCGAGGATCCCCTGCCCGGGAAAGTAGCCGGTCTGACCGTACTCAACGACCGGCCCGTAAATGCCGAAACGCCCCCGCACTTACTCGACGCCAAGGTGACGCCGGCCGATCACCTTTTCGTTCGCAACAACGGGGTCGTGCCGCAGGGCCTTCCCACCTTGCCCACTACCCTGCCCGACGACTGGACCCTACGCATCGCCGGGGAGGCCGTTCCCGAACCGGTCACCTTTACCCTGGCCGAATTACAGGAACGTTTTAGCGAGCATACGTATCAGATCACGCTGGAATGCGGAGGCAACGGACGGAGTGAGTTCAATCCGCCCGCCCGCGGTAATCAGTGGTCAACGGGGGCCGTAGGCTCACCGCGCTGGACGGGTGTGCGGTTGCGCGATGTACTGGAAGCAGCCGGCTATGACCGGAACAAGGCGGTCTATATCGGGTACTACGGCAAGGACACCCACCTGAGTGGAGACCCGGACAAAGTCCCTATCTCCCGCGGTGTGCCGATTGAAAAGGCCCTGGAGGATGAAAGCCTGATTGCGTGGGCACTGAACGACGAGCCCCTGCCACTTCTGAATGGGTATCCTCTACGGCTGGTCTTCGGCGGATATCCGGCAAGTTGCTCCGGCAAGTGGCTCTCCGAGATCGTAGTCCGCGACCGGATACACGACGGCGAGAAAATGGGTGGACAATCCTACCGCGTGCCCTGCGAACCGGTAGCGCCCGGAACCACCGTGGAGGAAGAAGATATGTGTATCATTCTGGAGATGCCCGTGAAGTCACTCATCACGTCACCCCGCACGGGAGCCGTGGTGGAGGCCGCCGACGGGCTGTCCATCGGTGGACACGCCTGGTGTGGCAGTTCCGCCGTTTCGCGGGTCGACTACAGCATCGACTTCGGGAGCACGTGGCGGCCCTGCGAGCTAAGCCGGCCGGCGAACCGCTTTGCCTGGCAACATTTCGCAGCCGACGTCCAGTTTCCGCAGATTGGCTACTATGAAGTATGGGCCCGGGCCACGGATGATCAGGGCAACGCCCAGCCAATGGTCCTGCCCGGCTGGAACCCACGTGGCTATCTGAATAATGCCTGTCACCGGATCGCGATCAAAGTAGTATGACCCTACCCACCCCTGTCCGCGCCGCGTTCCTTCTACTGCTTGGCACCTTCCTGGCACTGGCCGTTGCGCGCTGCACTCCAGACGAGCCCGAACCGCAACCTACCGATGCCAAACCGTCCCGCATCGTTGACGGGCTGGATATGGACACCGGACTCATCGCCGAGGGCGAGTACCTACTGGTCAAAGGAAACTGTATCGCCTGTCACAGTGCAAAGCTAGTAACGCAAAATCGCGCCACCCGTGAAGGCTGGTCGCAGATGATTGACTGGATGCAGGAAAAGCAAGGGCTCTGGGAATTGGGAGTTCACCGGGAACCCATACTGGACTACCTAGCTACTTACTATGCACCGGACGAAAGCGGGCGGCGGGCGCCGTTGGAGGAGGTTGAATGGTACCGCCTCGAAGACGGTGGGCCTACCGATTGATCACATTCTTAAATCGCGGACGCCGCGGGGCTACGTCGCCCAGCTCCGCCTTTTTCGTGGCTTCGTACTGCGAGTAATTCCCTTCGAAGAAGCGGATATTGCCCTCATCTTCAAAGCTGAGAATGTGCGTAGCCAGGCGATCGATGAACCACCGGTCGTGACTGATCACGAGTACGCAGCCGGCAAAGCTATCCAGGGCATCCTCCAGCGCGCGTAGCGTATTGATGTCGATATCGTTGGTCGGCTCGTCCAGCAGCAAGACATTCCCGCCTTCCCGGAGCGTCATCGCCAGCTGCAAACGGTTACGCTCTCCACCGGAAAGCATCCCCACTTTCTTCTGCTGATCGGCACCGGCAAAGTTGAACCGACTTAAATAAGCCCGGGCATTGACGGAGGTGTTACCGACCTCGATCATATCGTGTCCCTGGCTGACCACGTCGTAGATGGACTTATCCTTATCCTGAAGCTGGGTGTGGGCCTGGTCGACGTAGCTAATCTCAACGGTGTCGCCCACCTTGATTTCACCCTTGTCGGGTTGTTGCTCCTTGACCAGCATCCGGAAGAAAGTCGACTTTCCTACGCCGTTAGGGCCCAGGATGCCGACGATGGCGTTTTTAGGAATGGTGAAAGTGGCGTTATCGAATAGAAGTCGGTCGCCGAATCCCTTCTTCAGTTGCTCTACCTCAATGACTACATCACCGAGCCGCGGTCCGGGTGGGATATAAATCTCCAGGTTTTTCTCCCGTTCACGCCCTTCCTCGCCCACTAATTTATCGTAGGCATTGAGGCGGGCCTTACCCTTACTCTGCTTGGCTTTTGGAGCCATACGTATCCACTCCAGCTCGCGCTTGAGCGTCTTCTGGCGCTTGCTCTCCTGCTTTTCTTCCTGGGCCAGTCGTTGCGACTTCTGTTCCAACCAGCTGGAGTAGTTTCCCTCCCAGGGAATACCTTCTCCGCGATCAAGTTCCAGGATCCATCCGGCAACATTATCCAGAAAGTACCGGTCGTGGGTCACGGCAATAACGGTGCCCGGAAAGCTTTGCAGGTACTGTTCCAACCAATCCACCGACTCGGCGTCCAGGTGGTTGGTGGGTTCGTCGAGCAGTAAAATATCCGGATTGCTGAGTAGCAGCCGGGCCAGGGCCGTACGGCGGCGTTCCCCGCCGGACAGGACGTCTACCTTCGCATCATCGGGCGGGCAACGAAGTGCCTCCAGCGCGGTATCGATGCGATTCTCCAGTTCCCAAGCATTGCGATTTTCGAGTTCCTCCATGAGCTCTCCCTGGCGCTCGATGAGCTTATTCATCTCATCGTCACTCATCGGCTCGCTGAACTTCAGGTTGACCGCCTCGTATTCCTTCATCAGGTCTACGGTCTCCTGGACACCTTCCTCGACGATTTCCTTCACCGTTTTATTCGGATCGAGTTTGGGCTCCTGTTCCAGGTAACCGATCTTGTAAGTACCGTCGAATACGACGTTACCTTCGTAATTCTTATCCACGCCGGCGATGATCTTCAACAGGGTGGATTTTCCACTCCCGTTAAGTCCCAGCACGCCAATCTTGGCGCCGTAGAAGAAGCTCAGCCAGATGTTATTGAGGACTTTTTTGTTGGCTCCCGGAAAGGTCTTGGATACCCGTTCCATGGAGAAGATGATCTTATTGTCTGCCATATAGTAGTGAGGAGTTAGGTTACTGGCCGTCGGTTTGCGTATCTCGTTGCCAGGACTGTTCGCCGATGAGTAATTCAAGGCGGTCCATGAAGCGTTGGAGGGCGGGCGGGGCGCCAGAATAGACTTTTATATCGCGTGGATTCCCATTGGCATCCGGAATCGTGATCATCCGGTAAGGAATGTCGGTGGGTATTTCCCGGTCCACCGGGTAAAGGGGCTCAAACGCTTGCTCGCGCAAGCTATCGATGGAATTTTGGAGATCCTGGTAGTCTACGGAGTAGAGCTGCCGGTTGTACATCCCCTGGGCTACAGCTGCCTTGTCTACCAGCAGCGAAGTCATGCCACCGCTTTGGAGGCTAAAGGTGTACGCTTCACAGTCGCCGTAGCAGTTTGACTTCTGGAATACCATCTCGGGTGCTACATCGTTTTCCGGAGCTTGCTCCCGGTAACCGGGATTGGATATGGGTGCCTGTCCGACACTACCCTGGTTTTCAATCGTAGCGGTTTCGTTGCTCTCGATACGGGGCGAACTGCCGGCCGCGCGCCGGTTGCGAACTTCCTCACGGCGGCGGGCCTTTACCTCCGTCTCGTCGGGCAGTGAGCCGGCGCCGGTGCGTTCCGGAGCACGAGAACCCTGCGCGATCTCCTCTTCGGCCCGCAGCGCCCGGGCTTCGTCAATCTGGGGATCGGGGTCCACGGTGCCACCTTCAATCGGCGCCTGGATGGGGGTATTAGGTGACCCGGCAATACCGACCGGTTGGCGGGTACAGGATAGACCGAGCAAGACGACGGCAACCATCGCGGTGTAGTAGTTCATAGTAGGCACTTGGACTTCAATAAAGCACGCGCGGTGGCCGAAGGTTGACTTTGTCTACTTACCCTTTTTGGCCTGAGCGGCCGCCTGCTGTCGCTGCTGCTCCTTCAGGGCCTCCTGTAGACGGGCACTAAAACCGGATTTTTTCTTTGGCTTACGCTTATTAGCCTCCAGTTTAGCCCGAAGTTTATCGTTGTCGATGATGAAATTTTTCGTTACGACGGTCTGAATGATGTTGAACAGGTTACTGAAGAAGAGATAGGCGGTCAAACCAGCGGCAAAGCTGTTGAAGAAGCCCAGGAAAGCGATCGGCATGATGTACTGGAAGTACTTCATCATCGGCTGGGCGCTGTAGTCCATGTGCTTGCTGTTGTAGTAAGCGTAGATTACCGTGGTAATGGCCCACAGTACGGCAAACAGGCTAAGGTGCCCCTGCATGAACGGAATCCACTCGGGCAGGCGCAGAATGCTGTCGTACGTGCTCAGGTCGTTTGCCCAGAGGAAGTTCTCCTGGCGAAAGCTGATGGAGGCGGGGAAGAAGCGATAAAGAGCGAACCAGATCGGCATCTGCACCACCATGGGCAGACAGCCACCCAGCGGGCTGGCACCGTACTCCTGGTAGAGCTTCATGGTTTCCATCTGCTGTGTCTGGGCGTCGTCTTTGTTCTTAGCCTTCAGCTTTTCAATTTCCGGCTTGAGCACCTGCATCTTAGACTGACTGACCAGCATCTTGTAGGTCAGTGGATAGAGCAGCAACTTGACGATAAGCGTGAGTACGAGAATGGAGATTCCCATGTTCCCGATAAAGCTCGACAGAAAGTTGAAAAGCGGCCGAATGATCCAGCGGTTGATGGAACCGAATATGGATGAACCAAAGCTCACCACGTCAGACAGATCGTAGCCGATGGCCCGTAGGCGGTCGAATTCGTTGGGGCCGATGTAGAACGACATACCGAAGGTCTCCGATGCGGAACTACCTACCGGTAAATTTATCTCCGAGATCAGCACTTTCAGTTCATCGTCCGGTAGACGGTCCCGGTCGGCGACCGTAGTAAGTACCGCGCTGCTGAACCGGTCGTCCGCGATGAGCGCGGAAGTAAAGAACTGCTGGCTACCCGCTACCCATTTAAGGGGTTGCTCGTCCAACTCCTCGGTATCGTCACTGGTACAGGAGCAGTAGTCGGTATCGTCACCGATAGGTTTGTAGTAAAGGGTGGAGTAATTACCCTCGTACTGGCTGTTTTTCTCGATTTTATCGAGGTGGTTTTCCCAGTATAGCTGAACGATACCCTCCGAGCTCGCCATGATGTTATTCATGCCCTCGAACCGGACGTCATAGTCGATGAGGTAGGTGCCGTCTTCCAGGGTATATTTCTGTTCGAGGTAGCCGCCACCGGTCACCGGGGCCCGGAAGAAGACCGTGTTCCCTTCAACGGTCGACTCAAAGTACAGGTCGCTGGAGCGTACGCCGTCTCCGGACACGCCGTTGACCGGGATGATGTACTCGAATTTATTCTGCTCGTCGTTGAGTAACAGCAGGGGCAGGCTGACTTCTTCGTTTTCATCCTGTTCGACCACCTTGGCGTAATCCTTCAGCTCCGCCCGGCGAATAGTTCCCCCTTTGGTGCTGAAAGTCAGCTGGATCAGATCGTTCTCTAAAACCACCTCCTGCTCGTCGCCAATCGCCGCGGGTGCGAAGGCACCGAAGCGCGTACGGTACTGAGCCTGTTGCAGCGAATCCGTCCCGGACAGCGAGTCGGTGGTGGTTGTATTGACCGGCGGATCGTTTTCCTCGAGTAATTCGGCGTCCGAGAGTGCGGCAATGGAGTCTTGGTAGCGCTGCTCCATCTCGATCTCATCGGCCGTTGGTGCGGTCACGTACTGCCAGGTCACGAAGAGGATCATGATGAGGACGATACCAACGATGGAAGTTCTGTCCATCTCCATAGGTAATTCTTTTAATTTGCGGCCAACCCCGGGGCAGGTCGCCGGTTCCATTTGGGGCCGCAAAGGTACGCAGCATTCAATTATGTCCCTACCCTACAAAGATGAACGTCAAACTTTGCCTGACGAACGGTTGGCGCGTGCCTATCGGAACGCAACATACCGGGTTAACGATCTGATACTCAAAATAGACGAGCCCCACCCCGATTTTGATGCGGTACTGACGCACGAGAACGCGGATTATTACATCATTCTGACGGCCTACAATCCTTTTTCGACGCCCCTGCCCCGGCCCGTCAACGAAGCGCGACACCTAACCCTGTTGCAATTAGTCGAACGGTTAGGCTGGTCTTATCTGCCAGCAAGCGGGGCAGATCCAGCCAATGAGTGGGAGGAGGAGATCGGTATTTGTCTATTGGATCCCCCTAGCACCCAGGCTTACGAAGTGGCCCGCCTTTACGAACAGCACGCTATTGTGGAGGGCGTCCGCGGCAGGCAACCCGCCCTAGTGTGGCTTTGATCGATCGTGTATCGTTGTGATCAGTCGGACGACCTCCCTTCCCTCCTCGGCCGTCGTCGCTACGGTGTCCCGCCCCTTGAGAACGTTCACTACATTGTCGATCACAAAGTGATGGTTGGCCGCCGAACCCTGGTACGGTCCGTAGTTATTGGGAGGGGCACTCGGTGGAAGGGAAGGCTTTTCTACCCCTTTCAGGTGGCAGTACCGAACGTCGTTCATATACTGCCCACCGAGTTTGACGGTGCCGCGACTTCCCAGTACGGAGAGCGTAGATTCGAAATTCTGATCCCAAACCACCGTGCTGTAGTTAAGACTACCCACACCACCTCCAGCCAGTTTGAAATGGACCATTCCGGTATCCGAAAAAGTGTGCAGCGCTTCATGGGTTTGGTTTGCCGCGTAAGCGGCCAGGACTTCGACCTCACCAAAGGTCCAGCACAGCAGGTCGACAAAGTGCGCAAACTGGGTAAAGAGCACCCCACCGTCCAGTGCGGCATCCCCGTGCCAGGCGTGGCGGCCCGCGGTCGATGACTGGTAATAACGCTCGTCGCGGTTCCAGAAACAATCCAGGTGGACCTGAAGAATCCGACCGAACCGCTCTTCCACGACCAGTTCTTTTAACCAGGC
>JBASAV010000126.1:0-3193 GCA_049650785.1 Lewinella sp.
GTCGTGGGTCATTGGGCGGGGACCGCTCATGCCTTCGATGGCGATGGCGATAGCCTGCGCCTCGGTACTACCGATGATGACGGGAAGCCGACGCGGGCCGTTTAGCTCGCCCAGAACTACCGCATAATTTAACGACTGGGTAACGCTGCGGCTGATTGCCATCACTTTTAGCTCGATCTTATCCATCATGCCTACTCTAAATCTTTCAGATATTTCCTAACGAACCAGGGTCGCGCAAGGTTTATGCCGGCGGCCTCCGCTACGGGCGGGCAAAGATAACAATTGTTAGGCGCCGGAGCGCAGGAGGAAAGTAGCTTTATGCCGATCACCCAACTTTGGGCCCATCTTCCTTCATCCCCTTAGCTGCTACCCACAGCCTTTCCATCTCCGATAGCGACATGCTGTTCAGGCCCGCCTCCGGGGCGTTAGACTCTACATACTCGAAGCGCCGCCGGAATTTTCGGTTGGTCCGTTCCAGCGCGGTCTCCGGGTCGATCCCCTGCCACCGAGCGTAGTTGATCAGGCTAAAGAGCAGGTCCCCAAATTCAGCCTCCCGTTCCGTAGCCCCCTCCGCGGTTCGGAATTCTTCCATCTCTTCCTGCACTTTTTCCCAGACCTGCTCCTTGTTGTCCCAGTCAAAACCGAACTGGGCCGTTTTCTCCTGCATGCGCATAGCCTTCACTATAGCGGGCAGAGCGGTGGGTACGCCGGAAAGCACGGTCTTTTTGCCGTTTCCTTCGGTGAGCTTGATTTGCTCCCAGTTCCGCTTTACCGCTTCGGCGTCCTCGGCTACCGTATCGCCGTAGATGTGGGGGTGTCGCTTAATGAGTTTTTCGCATACGGTATTCAATGCGTCGGCAATGTCCCAGGCACCCTTCTCGGATGCGATGCGGGCGTAGAACACCATGTGCAGAAGCAAATCACCGACTTCCTCCTTGATCCCTGTCAGGTCCTCCGACAGAATCTCGTCGGCCAGCTCATAGGTTTCTTCAATGGTGAGTTTACGGAGCGTCTGGAAGGTCTGTTTACGATCCCACGGACACTGCTCGCGCAGTTCATCCATGATCGTCAGCAATCGTTGAAAGGCGGTAAGTTGGGATGTCATAGGACAAAGGTACGGGGGGAAGTCGGGTGGACGATGCGGTTACTTTTGGTGCTATTACGTAACTTTCTAAAAAATTTCCTTGTTTCGTTTGGTTCTATGGGCCGCATTGTTGTCGCCCATATCACTCACCGCACAGAATCATTTGCTAGCCGCCACCGATGCCCGTTCGGTCGGACTGGCGGGCGCCGGTGTTGCCAGTTCGGGGCTTACTTCCCTGTGGCTCAATCCGGCTGGCGTAGCAGCATCCACCCGTTTGGGCTTCGGCGCATCGATATTTCAGCCCCACGGGCTGCGGGAACTGAGGACGGTAACGGCCGGTGCGGTCTACCGGGGATTTGGTCTCCAACTGGCTACCCAGGGATTTTCTAGCTACCGCGCCCAACGTATGGGTTTGCTCTACGGACGCCGTATATCCGATAATTGGCGGATTGGCGCGGGATTGATCGCCCTTAGGCAAGCCGTCAGTGGATATCCTTCCGCCATTACGCTACTGCCCAGCCTAGGGGTTCAGTTTCAATCCGGCTCATCCCTTCGTTTCGGCCTGACCGTCGTGAATCCCACCGCCTCAGCCGATGTTCCCTTTCAGGCTGTATTGGGTTTGCGGTATGCAGTTGGGAAACGCGTATGGATTGTCCTTGACGAATCCTACTCGTCGCATTGGGGCGCGTCTACTCACTTCGGCCTCAGCTATACACCCGTCGAGCCCGTGCAGCTCAATTTCGGGTTTCGCACTGCTCCGGGACAGATTACCTTTGGCGTCGCTTATACCATCAGTAACGACATTCGCCTTACCGCGACCGGTGCCCAGCATCCGCAACTGGGGGGCAGCATCGGAGCCGGTATCCGCCGTAACCCCGACCAGTCCGGGCAAAACCAATAGGTCTGGTATTGGTTTTATAGTTGTCGCTGCAACCATCGCGACTCAATTACTAGGCTTATGAAACAGGGTGGAGGCCCCGTACGGGATTTTTCGCTGGCCGAGCAGGTCCGGGACGATTTTAAGGAACACCGGAAAAATGCGCTGCCCGATTTTTCGAATACGGCACTGACGTTTCGCCACCTGAGTGACTCCCGGCTACGGGGCACGCGTCGCCTGTTCCGTCTGATGGGAAATCGCTATCTCACTAAGCTTATGGGATCGCTGGGGATGAAGGCCGTTGACTGGTCGCTACCCGGAGCACGGTGGGCTGTCAAAAATACCGTGTACAAGCAGTTTGTCGGCGGTACCGACTTCGAGGACGCCCAACAGTCCATAGCCGAACTCGCTGAACGTGGGGTGGACAGTATTCTGGATTACGGGGCTGAGGGTATGCACACCGCCGAGGGCATGGACGCGTCCATGCAGGAAGTACTGCGGGCTACCGATTTCTGTGCTACCACGGAGGCGGCGATCGGTTCGGTTGTCAAGCTTAGTGGGTTGGTACGCTTCTCCATCCTGGAGTCTTACAATGATAAAGTGATCGACTTCGAGAATGTCGTCGATCCTGAATTACGTGCGGGTATCGAGCGGTTAGACCGTATTTGCCGGCTCGCCCACGAGCGCGGAACCGAGGTATACCTGGATGCGGAGGAAAGCTGGATTCAATCGACCATTGACCAGATCGCGGAGCACATGATGGCCCGCTACAACCGGGAGAAGCACGTGGTTTTCACTACCTGCCAACTCTACCGCCACGATCGGCTGGCCTATTTGAAAGCACTCCACCGTCGTTCACGCCAGGAAGGCTTCAAGCTTGCCCTGAAAATCGTGCGGGGGGCGTACATGAATAAGGAGAATAAGCGCGCCCAGACTTTCGGTCTTCGGACCCCGATTCAGGCCAATTTGGCTGATACCCACCGGGATTTTAATGCGGCGGCTGCCTACTGCTTGGAGCACCACGAGGACGTTGCCTGCTGCGTGGCGAGCCATAACGAGGAAAGCGTGGTTCGGCACATCTCCCGTATGCAGGAATTAACCATCGAACGGGACCACCCCAACGTTCGGTTTTCCCAGCTACTGGGGATGAGCAATAACCTAACCTTCAACCTGGCGGAAGGCGGATACAACGTCAGCAAGTACATGGTTTATGGTCCGGTGCACGAAGTACT
>JBASAV010000127.1:0-8259 GCA_049650785.1 Lewinella sp.
CCTGGGAGAGATCGTGGACCGAGATGTAGAAGATGACCTTACCGCTTACTTCAACCTCACGGACAAAATCCACAACGACGGATACACTGAACCCGAGGTACAGGAAGCCGTGCAGGAGGAGGTACTCAAACAGGAAGGACTAAGCGAATTCAACGAGAATGTCCGGCAGTCCGTACTGGCCTACTTCGATACGTACGCCGCCAGCCTCGGCACTGATGACTACAACGAGTGGTTCGCTCTGACCGGTAAGCAGTTTCCGATCTACATGAAGATCTTCGCCAACGAGCAATTCAATCAGGAGTTGCGTCGCCTCGGCATCCGCTACACGAAGCGACTGATCAAAGTCCACACCAACAAGCGGGGTAAAGACTACCGCGATATTAAGAAGACCACCGTGGCCACCTGGACGGACTACAACTTCATGACCGAGAAGCAGCTGAAGGAGTTCTTCAAGACGCCACGGAAACGGAAGAAGACGGCGTAGTCTCCAACGCTACCTCGAGGACCTGGTCGAATGTCTTGACGAAGTGGGCGGTGAGCCCCTCGCGCAGGTATTCGTCCAGGTCTTCGTAATCGCGTCGGTTCTCTTCCGGGAAAATGAGGGTATCAATCCCCACCCGCCGCGCGCCGATGGTTTTCTCCTTTACACCGCCGATGGGCAGTACCCGGCCCGTGAGGGTCAATTCACCGGTCATGGCCAGGCTATCGCGCGTCGCCCGATCGGTAGCCAACGTGTAGAGCGCCAGCGCCATCGTGATGCCCGCGCTGGGTCCGTCCTTTGGCGTTGCGCCCGCAGGGACGTGGAGGTGAATATGGTGCTTATCGAAATAATCGGAACCCTCGCGGCTGAGCATGGATTTGACGTAACTCAGCGCGATCTGGGCACTCTCCTTCATTACATCCCCCAACTGCCCGGTGAGGCGGAAGCCGGCGTTTTCCGCTGGAATACCCGTGGCCTCGATGTAGAGCGTAGCTCCGCCGAGGGAGGTGTATGCCAATCCTAACACGACCCCCGGTATGGTGCGCTCGTAGAGTTTTTCGGTATTAAACCGGGGACGACCAAGCATATCGTTGATGCTCTCCTCGGTGACCTGGAAGGTGTGCTGCTCGGTCTCGGCCTGCTTCAGCACGAGCTTACGGATGATCTTGCGGAGTTGCTTTTCCAGGTTACGGACACCGGCTTCGCGGGCGTATCGGTCAACCAGGAAGTCGAGCGCCTCGTCGGTAAAGGTGACTTCGTCGGTGGCGAAACCATGGTCCCTGAGCTGGCGGGGAATGAGGTACTGCTGGGCTATTTTTATTTTTTCTTCCTTAATGTAACCGCTGAGCCGAATCACTTCCATCCGGTCGAGCAGCGGACCGGGTATGCTATCCAGCTGGTTGGCCGTCGTGAGGAACAGGACATTCGACAGATCGTACGGTACATCGAGGTAGTGATCGACGAAGGAGTCATTTTGCTCCGGATCCAGCACTTCCAGCAGGGCGGAGGCGGGATCGCCCTGTCCGCTCCCCAGCTTATCAATCTCGTCAATGAGAATCACGGGGTTGCTGCTTTTGGCCCGGTCGATGGCCTGGATCAATTTGCCGGGCATGGCACCTATGTAGGTGCGGCGGTGGCCCTTGATCTCGGCCTCGTCGCGCATGCCTCCGACGCTGAAGCGGTAAAACTCCCGGCCGAGGGCCTTGGCGATACTCTGTCCGATGCTGGTCTTACCTACGCCCGGAGGGCCCACCAGGCAAATGATGCTGCCGGCAACGGAATCGCGCTTGATGATGGTAGCAAGAAATTCGAGGATGTTATCCTTCACATCTTCCAACCCGTAGTGATCCGCATCGAGAATGCGGCGTGCTTCGGCGATGTCGTTGGTATCCGGACTGAAGATGCCCCACGGCAGGCTAGCCAATGTTTCCAGGTAGGTACGGGTAACGTTGAACTCGGGGCTTTGGGTATTCAGGGTACGCAGCTTATTCATCTCCCGGTCGAATACCTCTCTGACCGGCTCGGGCATCTCCTTGCCCTCTAGCATACTCATGATGCGCTCCGAAATGGAGTCGCCATCATCCTGCTCTTCTCCCAATTCCCTCCGGATCGCGGACAACTGCTCCCGCAAGAAATATTCCTTTTGCTTGGCACTTACGCCTTCCTCGATCTGCTTGTTGATGCGGGACTGGATCTTGGCTACCTGCAGCTCGTCCTTGATGATGTTGAGCAGCATCTTGGCGCGCTCGGAGATATCCCAGGTGTCCAGCAACTCCTGGAGCTTTTCCTTTTCGGAACTGACGAGGTTGCTGATCACGTCGATGGTCTGGCCGGGCTTGTCGTAGTTCAGCTGGGTGACCACCATATTGACCTGTTCCTGAAACAGGGGATTTAAGGCCAGGAGACTTTTGATATCCGAACTGATTGCCAGCATGTAGGCCTTCAGCTCCGGATCGGGCTTGACCTGAGGCTGATTGTCGTACTCGACCCGCCAGCGCAGACTCGGCTCGGTCTGGACCACGCGTTGCTTTCGAAACCGCTTGATGGTTCGCCCGAGCACCTGGATACCGTTCGGACCCATCGGCATGGCCTTAATGATCTGGTAGACGGTACCCACATCGTAATAGGTGGATTCCCGGTAGTCGTCATCGTCGCTCTCACGTTCCAGGACCGCGCCGATGAAGCCATCGTGTTGCTCGACGGCAATCTTTATGGCCGTAAGCTTATCCTGGCCCGAGAAGGTCATGGGCAGGGCGGTACCGGGGAAAATTGGTCGCTGGGAAAGGGGAAGGATAGTAAGTAATTGGGGGAGGCTAGGGTCAATTACCTGCATGGAGCCATCCGGCATCAGATCGTTTAAGTCGTTCAAATCGTTGTGGTCTATTCCGTCGTGCAAGAGAGATTCGGTTTGGGATTCGGTACATTACTAAGGGCCGGATGGATTTGTTCAACTGAACCTTTACCTTGGTCGGCAATGAAAAAATCCATATTTATCACCGGCGCGGCGGGTGGATTCGGAAGGGCTTGTGCGCAACTATTCGCCCGGAAAGGTTACTTCCTGGGGCTTTTCGACCTGGACGAGGAAGGCCTGGCGGAAATGCAAACCGAGTTCGGCGCATCTGGTTGCTGTGTCCGGCGACTGGACGTGACCGACCCGGATGATTGCCAACGGGCGGTTGCCTTCTTTGGCGAACGGACCGGCAACCGAATGGACGTCCTGCTGAACAACGCCGGCATTATGGGGGTCGGTGAATTTGAGTCCCGTACGTTGGCGGAAGAGCACCGCATCGTAGACGTCAATCTGCGTGGCACCATGAATGTCGCATACTACGCGCACCCCTTACTGCGCGATACCCCCGGTGCCCGATTGATTAACCTGGGTAGCGCTTCCGCCCTGCACGGTAATCCCGAACTGGTCGCCTATAGCCTAACCAAGCGAGCGGTGAACAGCTTTACCGAAAGTCTGGACATCGGGTGGGCGAAGGATGATATCCGTGTGTGTGACGTCAATCCCATGTACGCCCGCACCAACATGATGGCTACCAATCGGGAGTTCCTGCGAAAACTACCCGAACGCGATATACGCCTTACGGCGGATGACGTCGCCCGGGCCATCTATTCTACCCTGGATAGCCGCAAGGTCCACCATTACGTAGGTGCCGACACGAAAGTCTACGCTACCGCGGGCAAGGTGTTGCCCTTCTGGCTCCGAAGGTGGGTGCTCCGGCGGGTGATCGGCTACTGACGCCCCTTCTTGAGCTTTCCGAAGGCTCGGCCCAGGTGGCTCACCACATCTTCCGCCAGCAGGCTCTCCTGCTGAAGCTCGCGCGCGGCAATGTCGCCGGATAGCCCGTGCAGGAAAACCGCCAACCGGGCCGCGTCGATCGAAGGGTATCCTTGGGCCAGCAGGCCGGTCACGATACCGGTGAGGGCATCGCCGGTACCACCGGTACCCATGCCGGGGTTGCCGGTGGTGTTGAAGAATAATTGGCCATCCGGAGTGGCGATAGTCGTGTAACCGGTCTTTAGTAGGATGACCAGTCCGAGTTCGCGGGCCTTCCTACGCTGTAGCTCCCAGCGCTCGAAGTCATTTTCTGTCTGTCCGAACAGGCGCTCGAACTCCTTGGGGTGGGGGGTGAGCACACTGTGTTTAGGCAATTGTGGGATACGCTCCGGGTTTTCACCCAGGATATTCAACGCGTCGGCGTCAATGACCATGGGGCCTTCCCGCTCTTCAATAAGGCGAAACAGCCCTTCCTTGGTAGCGGTATTCTTGCCGATACCGGGCCCTACCGCCAGCGCGTCGTAATTGGATACGTCCTCGGCGGAGGTAAAGTGATAGCGATGGTCATCAATAACGCACATTGCCTCGGGAAGGCCAATCTGCATGATTTCGTAGCCAACCCGTGGGACGTGGGCGGTCACCAGACCGGCACCCGCACGGAGCAAGGCACGTGCACAAATAATGGCGGCACCCATCTTACCGTAGCTACCGGCGATGAGCAGCGCATGACCGAAAGTCCCCTTGTGATCGTTGGCGCTACGCTCGCGCAGCAGGGGCCTGACCAGCGAGCGGGTAAGCATGACATTTGCCGGATCGCCGTCAGTATTTTCCGCCGGTCGGGCTAAACGGAAGCGAACCAACTCCCAATGCCCCAGGTAGACGGTATTGGAAGGCGCGAAAAGACACAATTTTGGATAGCCCAGACTCAGCGTCCGATGGGCCTTGATAATAGCGCCCGTTGATGGTTCGTCTGGATAGAGACCACTTGGAAGGTCAACCGCAACGCGTAAGACGGGCTGCTCGTTGATGTGCTCCACCAGGTCGGCCCAGTAACCTTGGATCGGCCGGCTAAGTCCGGTCCCGAACAAAGCATCCACAACCAGACTATTGCGACGGAAGCTTGGAAAGGCGTCTCCCTTACTCAGGGTCCGAATATGAACTCCGATATCGCGTCCCCGTCGGCGATTGGCCAGGTTATCTTCCGATCCGGAGGCTATATCAGCCCACATCACGCTGACCGTATACGCCTCAAAGCGCAGTAAGCGGGCTATGACGAGTCCGTCGCCGCCATTGTTTCCGGGGCCGCATACGACCACTATCTCCCGATCCTTATCGGAATATAGCTGCATAAACCGCTTGGCCCACGCCGTTGCGGCCCGCTCCATCAGGTCTAGGCTGGAGATGCCATCCTGTAGCATGGTGGCGGCGTCCAGCTGGCGATGCTGCTCGGCGGTGAGTATGCGCATAGGTATTATTCGTCGTTGGCATTTTCGTCCTGGCGATCAAATTTCAGGACCCGGCGACGGCTCTTGAAGGGTACGTACCGGTAGGGACGTTCCTGCAGGTCGCTGAACAGGGTGTCAGCCGCCAGGGTGGCGTCGTTCAGCTGGTTGTAGACATCATCGCTCGTAAGCAACTTGCCCAGCGTTCCCTGCCCGCTCTGCACGTCAGCAATGACGGCGCTGACCCCACCAATGGCCCGATCCGCCTCGTCGAGCGTATTGCGGAGGCTGGCGACGGTGGTGTTGAATTCTTCAATGGACTGTTCCAGTTCCAAACCGCTCAGGTTTTCCGTGAGGGAGTCGGCGTTCTGTAGGATGCTGGCGATGGAAGCTTCGTTCTCGGTGAGGGTGCGGCTCAGGCTGGCCAGGTTGCCGAAGGTTTCGTCGATGTCCCGGCTGTTCGAGGCAAGGATGCGATCGATCCGGTTGCTGGTGCCTTTCAGGTTTTCCATGGTTACCGCCAGGTCGCGGGAAGCACGAGCGATGGGGTTGTTGCTGTTCTCGCTGAACAGCGTCCACTGGAGACTGTCGACCGCGTCGCCGATCTGCGCCTTGATCCCTTCGGTAGGATCTGAATCTGGATCCGTTCCCAGGAAAGAGGCCAGGATGCCCTTGGCCGAGCCGGTAAGGAAGGTTTCGCTTTCGGCGCAATCGCCGTCCCCGAAACAGGGGCGATCGTACTCGAGAACGACGGCTTTCTCACCGAGGAGGCTGACCGTAGTGATATAGGCATTGGTTCCTTCCGGAATATTGACGTTATCCTTAACTTCTAAGGTAACGACGACCTGCTTCTTTTGCTGATCGAGCTGTATGGACTTGACCGATCCGATGTTTACCCCGCTGATCTGGACGGGCGTCCCGACCGTAAGTCCGGCGACGTCCGTATATTCCACATAGAATACCTGGGTGGATGAAAAGAGGTTACTCCCCTGGATAAACTTGAACCCCCAGAAGGCCAGTAGTATAGCCACTAAGGCCAGGATTCCAATTTTGACTTCGTTGCGCATAAGGGAAAGGGGTCTAGATAATTTGCTTCATAAGCCTACTAGTGATACGGGACTGTAACGCCATCGTATAGACTTAGGTTTGCGTTGCGACAGGCAGCTTAGTCCTCGATTTCGTACTCCTTGATTTTGCGGTACAGTGTCCGCTCGCTAATACCTAACTCGTTGGAAGCTTCCTTCCTTCTGCCGTTGTGTTTTTTCAAGGCTTTACGAATGAGCTCCCGCTCGGCGTTGGCCAGGCTAAGGTCTTCTTCGACAATCTCGCTTCGCTCGTACTCCCGCTGCAGATTGCTATCGACGATGATGGGATCCTCGGGTACGGATCGGAAATGCTCCACCTCGGCACCGGCGCGCCGGTCGATCTCATCCGCCGCATCGGGATAGGCCCCGGGCAACTGTAGCGATCTGATCTTACCCATGTCCGGCACCCGTAGATCGTTGTTACGGATCAGCTCAAAGATGAGCCCCTTTAGATCATTCAAGTCGCTCTTCATATCGAAGAGGACCTTGTAAAGAATTTCGCGTTCCTGCATGCCGTTGCTGTCCCCGTTCTGGGTGGTGGCGGGGAGGTGACGTTCCCGTAGCTTGGGCATCATGGTCATCAGATCCACACCCGTAAGCTCCCGCTTTTCGGCCAGGATACTGAGCTGTTCCGATACATTTTTCAGTTCCCGGATGTTGCCGGGCCATTGGTAGTTATTGAGTAGCCAGCGGGCTTCTTCGTCGATCTGGATTGGGTCGAAGCCCTGCTGCTCGGCAAAGTTGTTGGCGAAGTGGCGAAACAACAGGTAGATATCGTCCGGCCGTTCGCGCAGGCTGGGTAATTCAATGTTGACCGTAGCCAGGCGGTAGAAGAGATCCTCCCGGAACTTACCCTTCTGGATACGTTCGTCCAGCTTTCGGTTGGTCGCGGCGACGATTCGGACATTCGTACGCTGTACGGTGCTGGATCCAACCCGGATAAATTCCCCACTTTCCAATACGCGGAGAAGGTAGGTCTGGGTATCCAGTGGCATTTCCCCGATCTCGTCGAGGAAGATGGTGCCGTTGTCGTAGGTCTCGAAGTAGCCCTTGCGGTCGCCCGATGCGTTGGTGAAAGCTCCCTTTACGTGGCCGAAGAGCTCACTGTTGATGGTGCCCTCGGGGATGGCCCCGCAGTTGATCGCGATAAATTTCTCGTGCTTGCGCGGACTATTGTCGTGGATGATCCGGCTGAAAACTTCTTTACCCACCCCGGATTCGCCGGTGATGAGAATAGACAGTTCAGTAGGGGCTACCCGGAGTGCGGTGTTAAGCGCATTCTCCAGGGCCGGGGATCGGCCTACAATGCCATAGCGGCGTTTAGTAGCGGGAATATTAGCCATGTGTCAGTTCAAAAAGTGTCGTCCGTTGCGTGTACCGGATCAGCGAAGGGATGTTCGGAATTGAATTGGATTAGGACTGCTGCGTTCCCAGCAGGGTAGCGCTGGTGGCATCATGGATGCGCACGAGGACATAGTCGCCCGCCGTGGTACCTGGCAATTTGGGGAAGATGACCATCTTATTCTGGCTGTTTCGCCCATCCCAGTGCGACACAATTCACCTTACATTTAGGGCTACAGCTATTTGGTTTTTGGCGTCAAAGCCGAAACCGTAAACAAAGTATTTTTTGTATTAGTAATGTCTCAGACCAAGTAACCGATTTACCAATAAATGAGTTAAACCTAGTGATTTCAGAACATTGGGTTGATTTACTCAGCGGCACCAAAATAGAAGACATTACCCAAACAATACAATTGCAACCATATCAAACCGTGTGGATCAGCAATAAAGGCTAGGTGAAGAGTAGGGGATAAGTAACAAGGGGCGAGGTAAAAGGGGCAAGTGACAAGGGGCAAGGTACAAGGGGCAAGGTACAAGGTACAAGGTAAAAGGGGCAAGTGACAAGGGGCGAGGTTAAAGTGTAATTCTTTGCCGTCATCCCCGAGGTCTTTTATCGGGGATCCAGGT
>JBASAV010000128.1:0-1727 GCA_049650785.1 Lewinella sp.
GCGTTCGCCGGATCCTGCCGGATAGCTTCCGTTAGCCGATCGATACCGGGGTCACCGGAGGTGTCGGCACTTTCTTCCACCTCCCCGTCGGGTCCACAGGCCAGCAGCGCAAGCAAGAGGAGGAGCAGACAGTAGCGCATGGTTGTTTTTCTTTTCTTTGCCGAACGCGTAAGGTCCGAAAAATCACATGTCCGAAGCCGATCCCCTCATAGAATGTGTGGTAAACGTCAGTGAAGGGCGCAACCCCGATACGCTGAACGCGCTGACCGCCGCTATCCGCGACACCCCGGAATGCTACTTACTGCACCGCGACGTCGGTCCCGGCGCCCACCGGACGGTATTCACCTTTGCGGGTAAGCCAGCCGCCGTCTTCGAGGCGGCTTACCGCATTTATGCTGTGGCTGACCAGCGGATCGATATGCGCCAGCACCGGGGCGCGCACCCGCGGAGCGGGGCGGTGGATGTTTGCCCGTTCGTTCCCGTAAGCGGCATAAGTATGGAGGAGGTGGCGGCGGGAGCGCAGGAATTAGCCCGGCGGGTAGCCGGAAGTTTCAATTTACCCATCTACCTCTACGCCAACAGTGCTCTTAAATCCGATCGCTTCAACCTGGCCGACGTGCGCCGGGGGGAATTCGAAGGGCTAGCCGAAAAGATGCAACAGCCGGGCGGGGAGCCGGACTTCGGTCCCCTGCTCCCCCATCCCCGGTTGGGCGCTACCATTATGGGCGCCCGTCCTTTCCTGATTGCATGGAATATTAACCTGGCCCCGGGAGCCACGCTACAGCAAGCCCGGCAACTTGCCGCCCGCCTGCGGGGTAGCGGCACAAAAAAAAGGCCCGGACTGTTTCCGGGCCTGAAGGCGATTGGTTGGTTCATTGAGGAGTACGGCCGCTACCAGGTGAGTTGCAATGTCGTCGACCCGGACACCGTATCGCTTGCACGTGTTTACCTCACTGCCGTTCACCTGGCCCAAGACATGGGGACAAAGGTCACGGGTTCCGAGCTCATCGGTTTGGTACCAGCTAAACACCTGCGCTCCGCCGCAAAAGGATTCTGCATTGACGGAACGTCCGACGAAGAGCTGACTACGGCGGTATCGGTGCTTGGCCTGGACGACCTACGTCCGTTTAACTGGTCTGATCGAGTGTTTGAAACGGTATTTCGTGCTGCCGCTCAAACAGATCGTCCGATCCGATAAAGTAGGACCGGCCGTCTTCCATTTCGACAAACAGGCCGCGGCGTCCACCAAAGTCGATGGAGCGGAAGTCGGAAGAGGGATTGGCAAACAAGCCAGACCAGCGAGCCGAGGGAGAAACATCCACGAAGTCGCAGCAGGTCATCTTGTCGGTGCGAAGCTTGAGGCGACGACCGATCAACCCCTTCATCTTCACCTTCAGATGTTTCTTGTTGATCTTGATTTTGAGGCGGGAGTGATAGATACCATACCAGCAGAAGGCAACGCTCAGTGTGATAAGGGCGGTGACGACGATATCAAATACAGTGGCTCCGTCGATGAGTTGGATACCCACCCGGTAGAAAATAAGAAGGGTCATGAGCGCGAAGAGGGCGATGAGGCCGGGGTTGCGGAAACGCTGCTCCTCTTTATAGATAGTCTTGGGCATTGGTGTTAACTTTAGGTAAACAGTACTAATATACAACGATTCCACTTAAAGCATAGTTTACCATCAGTTTACATTGAGTTAACATTGGATGCCCATATTCCTTAC
>JBASAV010000129.1:0-2484 GCA_049650785.1 Lewinella sp.
GCGGAGCGATCCGGAGCTGGCCGCCGCCGCCGCCCGCTACGAGGTGATGCACCGGAGCGGCCTTCGCTCGACACCCGAGGAAATGGACATGCGCAAGGACTTGCGCACCCAACTTCGCGAGCTGGAGGCGTCAATACCACCCGTCACGATCGCACGGGAGCGTCGTCTCTGGCCCACCGCCCTCGGTGCCGCGGCCGCCGTGCTCCTCCTGCTCGTCGCAGGCTGGTGGTTACTGGCGGCACCCGATCCGGACCGTCGCCTGGCGGAAGAAAACTTCAGGTGGTTGGGACGCGAAGAGCTCTTGCTGGGGCCCGGCGAAGATGCACTCGACGGACTGTCCGCCTACGACCAGCAGGATTACGAGCGGGCCTTTCCGCTACTGCGGGATGGGGTGGCAACGGGTAATTTGGACAGTGTCAACCTGCTGTATGCCGGCGTTTCCGCTCTGGCGATCGGGCAGCCGGAGGAAGCGAAGGACTTACTGACCGCGATGCTCAATACCGGCGAATACCCCTTCGACGAGCCCAATATTCACTATTACCTCGCCCTGGCTGAATTGCAATTGAAGAACCGCGCGGCCGCCCGCCGGCAGTTAGAGTTAGTCATTAGCCAGGATGGGGAAAAGAGTGACGATGCCGGTGTCATGCTCCGACAGCTGGACGAGCTCGACGCGGCGGACTGATTGGCGAAGGGTGGGACTACCGCGGTGATCTAACGAACCCCCGCGGTTCGTTTGCGTACTGAAAAGAGCAACTCACCCACACTATGACCAAGATCGCGACTACGGACTGGCAACACCAGCTCTACTTCTGGGGACATCTCGCCAAGGGAAGCGTCTACCTGATGGTGGGCGGCCTGGCGCTGGCAACCGTGATCGGTCAGGCCAGTGGCGGCCCCGGCGGGCCACAAAAGATCGTGCGCTATCTCCAGGATGAACCCTTCGGTGGGGTCATCCTCGTCGTCCTCGCCCTGGGAATGTTTGCCTATTGTGCCTGGCGTTGGTACAAGGCACTCACGGATGAGGCCAACGAGGGGACGGACCGCGAGGGGGTCATGCACCGGAGCAGCTACGCCATGAGCGGAACCATGTACGGGCTGCTTGGCGTGTATACGCTCACCCTGGTCATGGGCGGCGGCACGGAGGGAAATAAGCAAACACTCCTGGTCGAATTGATGCAGCAGCCCTTCGGCATTGTAGTGGTCGGGCTACTGGCCCTGGCGGCCCTCTACGCCGCTTACCGGCAGTACGACCGGGCGGTCAACGAAACCTTTATGGACGACCTGAAAACGGGCGAAATGAAGGAAAAGGAACGGGAGACCTACCGCTGGATGGGCAAACTCGGATACGGTTCGCGCGTGATCGTTTACCTGGTATTCGCTTATTTTCTGGTCAAGGTCGTCCTGGCCCAGGATGCCAGCCAGTATCAGGGACTCGGCGGGGTACTGCAACTGATCAGTAGGGGAGCGGGCAGCGTGTTTCTGGCCATCATTGCCCTGGGGTTATTTCTGTACGGAGCCTTCGTGCTGGTAAAGGCGCGCTACCGCGAATTAAGCTGAGGGCGGCGTAGCGCAGGAGAAAAAAAGATCACCGTAGTATATTGGTACCATGCCTGATGCCCTGTCCGGAATAGCCAACTACTGCTTTCGCTGGTGTGAACGTTGTCCCTACACGGGGCACTGTACCGTTTTCGAAATGGGTGCCCGATCCGGTGCCGAGAACCTGCGTAACCGGGACCTGCCCCGATCATTTCCCGCCCTGGCCGGTACCTACAAAGATTTCTTGCAGCGCTTGGGGACCCAACTGCAGCGGGATGGGATCGATCTGGATGTACTGGAGTCCAGGCCACCGCTTTCTATGGAGGAGCTCATTACCCACTCGCGGAAGGTGGTCCTACGGTATCTACAGGATTCTCAATGGACGCGCGGGCTGGTCCGCTCGGCTAACTTCGACGATCCGGCCGTGCAGGCCGCGCACGCTCTCAACTGGTACGTTATCACGATCGGCCCGAAGATCCAGCGCTCCCTGAAGAGCCGCCTGGAATCCGGTAACCACCCGGAGGACTACTTCTACGCCGACGCCAGGCGGACCGCCTACCTGACCCTGCTTTGTCTGTCCCGGTCAATAGCCGCGATCACGGTCGTACTGGAGTGCGATATCAGGCCCCGCGTTTCTCTGGTCAATCTCGCCGCCGAGTTTGTACAACTCATCAGCAGCCTCCGAACCATCTACCCGGACGTCAGCCTGTTTTCGCGACCGGTATGGGATGATCCGGCGGAACTGGTGCAGCAGGCGGCCTTCTATAACGGAAAACCGCCGCTACACCCTTTTCAGGAGGGAATGTGGGGCTACGGTGGCCAACGCGCGCCCGGCGGAGAATAGGATAACTAGAGGGTGAAGCCCGGAAATTGGGCACCGGTGATCCGCCATTCCCCCGACTCGAACAGGAATTCTACCACACCCCCCCCTTCAGCGGTGAGCTGCTC
>JBASAV010000130.1:0-6707 GCA_049650785.1 Lewinella sp.
AACTAGCCTCCCCCGTATCCAGATTCAACGCCGCCAGGTACCCCATACCCTCGTAACGCATCGCACAGCCCGCATCCAGGCAAACCAGCTGCCGGTCCCGCATCTCGCGTACCTCGGCCTGAACCTCCGTAACCGTACGGGGAGTATGACCGTAAAGTAACACGCGGTCTCCCAGCCATTCCCGGTTGACATGCTCTTCCCAATCCCGGATCCACAGCATGGCCTGCCGATCGGCGAGTGGCTCGGCGATCTGAAAATTCAGCCCGGCGTGGACCAGCACGTAGCCCGGGATCTCCAAATAGTAGGGCAGGTTATTCATCCACATCAGCGTCTGCTGTCGCTCCTGGTGGTCGGGCATATAATCCCAGGCCGCCCGACCCTGGCTGATCGCATCGATGAGCATCTGCTCGTGGTTTCCCCGGAGGCAGTGAATCTGGTATCCCTCACCCTGCAGTTTCCAGATATGTTGGAGCACGCCCTGGCTGTCCGGCCCCCGGTCGATGTAATCACCCAACAGGTACAGCTCATCCTCGCGGCCAAAACCAATCCGTTCCAGCAACCGGTGAAAGGTGAAGGAGCAGCCGTGGATGTCGGTGATGGCGTAGCGGGGCATGGGAGGGGGTGAATGGTTGAAGGGCTGAATTCGTGAATGGGCTTGGCTGCTCGCTTCGCTCGTGGGGGCCTTTGTAGAGGGTGAATGGTTGAAGGGCTGAATTTTGAATTACCGGCGTTTCCGCCCGTATGACCGGGCCCGGCTTCGCCGTCCGTAGAATTATAGATGTGGCAGACTGCCTACCGTGTTTAAAGTGTCCGCACATCTGAAATTTGTTACAATCCGAAGTCAAAGGCTTCAGCTACCACAAAAGTTACGCGCGTCAGTAACGCCCAATTCACCAATTCAATAATCCCGTCCTTCAAACATAAGGCCCTTCTTCCCTAATTGTCCCGCCGGAAGCCGACCGCATTCAGTAATTCAAACATGCACCAATTCACTCCTTAATCCTAACCCAAGCCTGCTTCTCATGGCTCTCCAAAATGGCATCACAGAGGATCAGCTCCCGGTGCCCGTCCTCGAAGTCGGCATAGAGGGCTTCACCGGCGGAAGTATCACCCAGAATGGCGTTGTAAAAGGAGCGGAAGCATTGTTTGAAGGTGTCGGGGAAGCCTTCGTTGTGCCCGCCGGGGTAGTTGACAAAGGGGGCGGCGGTGCCGGTCATCAGGCCGGGGTCCTTCATCAGGACCTGGTTGAGATCACCGCGGCGGCCGATGTTGAGTTCATTGGGGCGCTCGCTGTTCCACTCGTAGGCGGCCGACTGGGTAGCAATGTCGTACTTCAGCTGGTTCTTGTGGCCGGCGGCGACCTGGCTCACGAACAGCTGGCCCTTCGCTCCGCCCTTGAACTTGAAGAGGATGCTGGCGCAGTCGTCGGTGGTGATATCGATGGTTTCGGTGGCTTGCTCCTTTTCGCTGTCGTTGGTGAAGGAGCTCACCTCACCGATCGGTCGCTTGCGCTGAGGGTGGACGGTGGTGAGGTCGGCCAGGATGGCTTCGGCTTCCAGTCCGGTGACGAAATGCATCAGATCCAGCCAGTGGGTACCGATGTCCGACACGGCACGCAGGGCACCCCCCTGGTCGGCCAGCACGCGCCAGTTGTAGTCGGTATCGTAGAGCAGCCAGTCCTGCTGGTAGCTGCCGGTGACCGAGAAGATGCGGGTATCGTCCTTCTTTAGCCGGTCGCGCACGTTCAGGTTGATGGGGTAGAAGCGTAGGTTGTAGTTGACCGCGGTTTTGAGGTTACTCTTCCGGGCCAGGTCCACCAGTTCGGCGCTTTGCTCGGAGGTCATGGCCAGGGGCTTTTCGCACATCACGTGCTTACCGGCGGCGAGCGCCTTTTTCACCATGCTGTAATGAAGTACGTTTGGAACGGCCAGGTGAACGGCGTCAATTTCCTCGTCGGCCAGCAGGTCCTCGAAGCTGGCGTAGGGATGGTCGAGATTCAGTTGTTTGCAGGCGGCGGTCGATTCCTCGAGGTCCTTACCGAGCAATCCTTTGACGCGGATGCCCAGGCGGCGCAGGCCTTCAACGTGAACGGGTCCGATGAAGCCGGCCCCGGCGACGGCTACGGTGAGTGCATGATACATAGTAGATGTGCTTATTAGTGTGTAAGGCCGGCCAATATAGTAAAGCGATAGGAGGGCGCCGGAGCGCGGGAAATAGAGCTGGCCAGGAACGGTCGGGGCGAACACCGTACCTTAAGCAGAACCACCGGCTACCCTTTGCCCGACTCTCTTCTTTCTCCGCTGTCGCTCGACCTCGCATTTGCCGCGCTGGCGGTATGCAGCCTGTACGCCTTTTACCGCTTGACCGGCCGTCGTCGATCTTGGTTACTGGCGGGCATCCTTTGGCTTGTTGTGACGGGATCGCTAGCATACGCCGGATTTTTCCGGGTGGTTGACAGCGTGCCACCGCGCCTGGCCCTGGTCCTGCTTCCGATGCTGGGGGTAGGGCTGCTAGTTGGGTTCGGTAGGCCGGGCCGCACACTGCGATCGGCGGCCGATCTAGAGGGATTACACTACTTCCACGGTATTCGCATTCTGGTTGAAACCATTTTCCTGCACCAGCTCCATGAAGAAGGACTGGTCGCCGAAGCGCTGACCTACCATGGTTTCAATTTCGATCTCTATATGGGCATCCTGCTGCCGGTGGTGGGCTACCTGGTCTTCCGTCGATGTGTCTTACCCCGTTCCGTCAGCGTAGCCGCGAACGTACTGGGTATTCTGGTCCTGACTTGGACGATCGTGGTGGCGGTGCTGTCCGCCCCGACCCCTTACCAGCAGTTTGGAACGGAGCAGCCTACCGTGGCGATATTCTTTTTACCCTACGTATGGCTGCCGGCGCTGGTGGCACCGCTGATGTTTTGGGCGCATTTTATCTGTTTGGGGCCGGACACTCGTAGGTCCTGAGATTGTCCGGTTGTGGGAAGGCATCAGGCCGTCAAAGCGTGCTTGCCCCTCCGCGTGTCCGGGTACAACCGCTGGCCTATTCCTTCCATCACGTACCTTTCCCAAACCAACACCCCCACAAGAGCACACGCCCCTCAATTCATCCACATGCGGTATTTGATATTCCTCCTTATTTCGCTGCCGGCCCTGGTTTTCGCCCAATCCGGTGCGGATGGCTACGCGGTAGTCACGCCCGTCCAGACCCAATTGGATGCTTACAACACCGGCAACCTCGAGCTCTTCCTCAGCGCCTACGCTGATTCGGTACGGATTTATCAGTATCCCGACGAGCTTGGCGGGCAGGGGAAAGATCGGATGCGAGAAATTTACGGGGGCATGTTCGAGCAGATGCCCGACCTCCAGTGCCGGCTAGTGAGCCGAATGGTGATGGGCGATAAAGTGATCGACCACGAAAGCGTCGTGATGGTCGCCGGGGAAGAACCCACGGAGGTGATCGCTATTTACACCGTAAGCAATGGCCTGATCACCGAGGTCCGGTTTATGCGCTGATGCTTGCAACCGATTGCCCGACCCATCTTTTTACCCAGTAAATGTCCGCCAAATTGATCCGTTCTCTACTCTCTACGCTTTTCCTCTGTAGTTACAGTCTATTCGCGCAAGACAATCCCGGGTGGATGCGCTATCCGGTCATCTCCCCCGACGGGGAACAGATCGCCTTCAGCTACCAGGGGGACATCTACACCGTACCCGCCTCCGGTGGGGACGCCCGACCCCTCACCATCGGAGAAGACTATGCGTATATGCCGGTGTACAGTCCCGACGGTAGCCAACTGGCCTTCGCCAGCGATCGCTACGGTAACTTCGATGTCTTCGTCATGCCCGCCGCCGGAGGGATGGCCCGCCGACTCACCCACCACAGCGGTAATGACTCGCCCTATGCCTTCACCCCCGACGGCAGCGCGGTTGTGTTCGGTGCGCAGTATCAGGACGCGACCGATAACATCCTCTTTCCCAGCGGCGTCCAGCCCGAACTCTACCAGGTCACGGTAGAAGAAGAGGTCATCTCCCAGCTGCTCAGCGTACCCGCCGAGGAAGTCCGCTACGCCGCCGACGGGAAATACATTTACTACCAGGATCTGAAGGGCTACGAGAATAAATGGCGGAAGCACCACACCAGCTCCATCGCCCGCGACATCTGGCGCTATCATACCGGCGACGGCACCTTCGAGCAACTGACCGACCACGAAGCCGAAGACCGCTACCCGGTGGTATCCGCCGATGGGGAGACGGTCTACTTCCTCTCCGAGCGCGACGGCGACTTCAATGTATACAGCATGCCCGCCGGCGGTGGAGCGGCAACCCAGCTGACCACTTTCGAGCGGCATCCCGTCCGGTTCTTGTCGATAAGCGATGGTGGATTATTGGCCTTCAATTTTCACGGAGAACTTTATACCCTGCGCCCCGGCGCCCAGGCCCAAAAAGTGGCGGTTGCCATACGCTACGATGGGCGTCAACAGCAAACCGAGGTCAAGCCGCTCAGCGGCGACTTTACGGAGGCTACGCTGAGCCCGAATGGCAAGGAATACGCGTTCGCGTTCCGCGGGGAGGTGTTCGTGAGCAGCGTCGAAACCGGTGCTACCAAACGACTGACCAACACCGCCCGCCAGGAACGCAGCCTGACGTGGCACCCCGAAGGCCGCACGCTGTACTACGCCGCCGAGGCCGACAGCAGCTGGAACATCGTCAAGACGAGCATTCAAAACGACGAGGAGCCTTATTTCTTTGCCGCTACGCTACTGGAAACGGAAGTCGTAATCGCCGGTCCGGAAGAGGCGTTTCAGCCCCTGGTGAGTCCCGACGGTGAAAAAATTGCCTACCTGAAGGATCGAACCACCATCATGGTCCACGATCTTGCAAGCGGGGAGAACACCATGGTGCTGGGTCCCGAGCATAACTACTCCTACTCTGACGGTGACATGCACTTCGCGTGGTCGCCCGACAGTCGCTACCTGGCCGCGGATTTCGGTCGCCCGGAGCGGGTCGCCTTCTTCAGCAACGTTGCCCTGCTGGACATCAGCAAGGAAAACGAACCGACCAACGTGACCTTCGGCGGCTACAGCGACCAGGGGGCCAAGTTCAGCCGCGAGGGCGATATGCTCTACTTCTACAGCGTCCGCGAGGGAAATACCACCGAGAATGGCTGGCCCAGCGGAGAGGGGAATACCTACGCCGTCTACCTCACCCGGGAAGCGCGCGATAAGGCCGCCCTCAATGAGGAAGAGTACGCGCTTTACAAAGAGCGGCAGCATGACGACGACGACGAGAGTGATGACGACGAGAGTGATGACGACGACAGCGATGAAGATGACGACGACGATGAAGAGGAAGTCGAACCAATCGAAATCGAATGGGCGGGCATCGAAGACCGGAAGGAGCGCCTGACGGAATTCACCGATGCCTACGCCGACATGCTGCTGGGCGAGGACGGAGAAATACTCTATTACCTCGCCGAGTCTAACGGCAAATGGAACCTGCACCAGGTAAACCTGCGCGACGAGGAAAGCAAGCAACTGGCCGAACTGGGAGCCGGTAGCGCCGGGGGGATGGAGTTATCCGAGGACGGTAAGAGCATCTTTATGCTCGCCGACAACAAACCGGCCATGGTCACGCTCGCCGACGGAAAGGTAAAGCGCCTGAATACCAAGGGGGAGATGCTGCTGAAGTCGGACGAGGAACGCGCCTACATCTTCGACCACGCCTGGCGGCAACTGCGGGAAAAATTCTACGTCGAAGACATCCAGGGCGTCGACTGGGATTTCTACTACGACGCGTACCGTCCCAAACTGGACGCCATCAACAACAACTACGATTTCGCCGAGATGCTCAGCGAAATGCTCGGGGAGACCAACGCCAGTCATACCGGCGGTGGCTACCGGCACCGCGCGCCACTAGGCGACCAGACTGCGGCCCTGGGGCTCCTGTTTACGCTCGACGGCGAGAACCTGACCGTGACCGACGTGCTGCGCGACGGTCCGCTCGACAAAGCCGACGTCGACGTGAAAGCCGGTTACCGGCTCACCGGCGTGAACGGTACGGACGTCAGCCACCTGGGCGATCTCCACGAGGCTCTCAACCGGCAAACCGACAATAACGTGCTGCTCACCTTCGCGAATGCTGCCGGCGATGCGCATTCGGAGACCGTCAAACCCATCAGTACCGGTGCCGAGAATCAACTGCTATACGACCGGTGGGTGCGTCGTCAGCGGGCGATGGTGGATAGTCTGTCCGGCGGGGAACTAGGTTACGTCCACGTGCGCAGTATGAACGACGCCAGTATGCGCGACGTGATCGATGCCGCGCTGGGCCGGCACATCGGTACGGAGGCGCTGGTGGTGGATACCCGCTTCAACGGGGGCGGTAACCTCCACGACCGGCTGTCGGACTTCCTAAACGGGAAAGCCTACCTGGACATCATTCCGCACGGACAGTACATCGGCAGCCAACCGATGAATCGCTGGAACAAGCCGAGCATTGTCCTGGTCGGGGAGAGCAACTACAGCGATGCCCACCTTTTCCCGGTGGCGTACTCGACCAAGGAGGTCGGCCAGACCGTCGGCATGCCCGTGCCCGGTACCGGCACTTTCGTATGGTGGGAAACCCAGATCGACCCGACCCTGTACTTCGGTATCCCGATGGGGGGCTGGCGTACGGAAGAAGGGTACTTCCTCGAAAACACGCAGTACG
>JBASAV010000131.1:0-9738 GCA_049650785.1 Lewinella sp.
TTTCTTACCACCGTGACCGCGGAAAGAACGGGTGGGTGCAAACTCACCGAGCTTGTGACCGACCATGTTTTCCGTGACGTAGACGGGAACGTGTGTTTTACCGTTATGGACCGCGATTGTAAGTCCCACCATGTCGGGAACGATCATGGAGGAGCGGGACCAGGTTTTGATCATGCCCTTGCGGCCACCGCCTTCCTGCGACTTAACGATCTTATCGTAAAGCTTGTGGAATACGTAGGGTCCTTTTTTTAGCGAACGTGCCATAACTTATTTCTTGTTCTTGGTCTTGCGACGGCTGATGATCATTTTATTGCTTGCCTTATTGACGTTACGCGTCTTCTGACCTTTGGCCATAATACCCGTACGTGAGCGGGGGTGACCGCCGGATGCGCGACCTTCGCCACCACCCATGGGGTGATCGACCGGGTTCATGGCAACACCGCGAACGCGGGGACGACGACCTAGCCAACGTTTCCGTCCGGCTTTACCGGCTACGGTAAGCGCGTGATCGGGGTTAGACGTGGCGCCGATGACGGCACGACAGGTCTTCAGAATCCGGCGAACTTCCCCACTGGGCAGCTTTACGGAAACGAAGCGGCCCTCCTTACCCATGAGCGTGCCGTTGGTTCCGGCAGAGCGCGCCAGAGCGGCTCCTTTGCCCGGCTGTAGCTCGATATTGTGTATTTGCGAACCGAGGGGTACATCACCCAGTAGCATGCAGTTGCCGGTGTCCGGTGTAGCATCGGGCCCGCTGTTGATGGTGTCACCTACGGTGAGTCCCTGCGGGGCAATGATGTAGCGCTTTTCGCCATCGGTGTATTCCACCAGGGCGATAAAAGCAGTACGGTTGGGATCGTACTCGATGGTTTTTACCTCGGCACGGATGCCATCCTTCTCGCGGCGGAAATCGACCACACGGTAACGACGCTTGTGTCCGCCGCCACGCTGGCGTACGGTCATCTTACCGGTACGGTTACGACCACCGGTGCGTTTGACGGGAGCCAGCAGACTCTTTTCCGGCTTATCGCCTGTCAGTTCGGTAAACTTGTTACCTACGTGAAAGCGGGATCCGGCGGATACTGGCTTAAACTTCTTAATTGGCATTATTGCGCTTGTTGCCCGGTAAATCTCGGAGCATGAAGACGGATACCCAGATCGACCCGGGTCCGCTGCTCCCCACCTACCGGTGTTGAATTAATACTCGTTATACAAGTCGATGGTATCTCCTTCAATCAGGGTCACGATGGCTTTCTTAAAACCGGAGACCCGACCGCGGATGACGCCAGACTTGGTCGATCTGTTCTTACTCTTGGACGGCATGTTCATCGTATTGACGCTATCTACGGTTACTCCGTAGCGGCTTTCGATGGCATTCCGTACCTGGATCTTATTGGCGGAGCTGTTCACTACGAAAGTGTAGTGCCCCTGATTCTCGCTGAGTAGTTCGGCTTTTTCCGAAACTACCGACTTGATGAGGATATTCTTAGCCATTGGTCGTAGAGGTTTCGAAGGTGGCGAACTGCTCCTTCAGTTTATCAATTGCACCCTCGGCGATGAGGATGGTTCCGGCGCGCATCACCTCGTAGGTGTTAACCGATTCGGCGCTGACAACGCTGGTGTTAGGTAGGTTGCGAGCACTGCGGTAGACGTTTAGGTCATGCTCCGCGGTGATCAATAAAACCTTACCCTGGCTGGCTTCCATCGAAGTGAGGAAGTTTACGAAGTCTTTGGTCTTCGGTAAATCGAATTCCAACTTTTCTACCAGCTTTATGCTGCCGGCGGCGGCCTTGGAGGACAGCGCGGAAGCCCGCGCGGTCATTTTGACTCGCTTATTCAATTTGACACTGTAAGTGCGGGGACGCGGTCCGAAGACACGACCACCACTGCGGAACAGCGGGTTCTTGATGTCGCCCTTACGTGATCCGCCGGTACCTTTCTGACGGTGCAGCTTCTTGGTTGAGCCAGCAATTTCGCCCCGCTCCTTAGCCTTGTGGGTACCCTGACGCTGAGCGGCGAGGTACGACTTAACGGCCAGGTAAACGGCGTGCTCGTTGGGTTCGATTCCGAAGATATGCTCGGGGAGATCTACCTCGCGGCCCGTGCCGGCACCCGTAGCGCTATGAACTTGTAGTTTCATTTCTATTTCTTTTTAGAGGCGGGGTGCCTTATTTGTGAAGAATTACGGTTCCACCTTTGGGTCCGGGAACCGCTCCCTTTACCAGGATCAGGTTACGCTCCGGAAATACCTTCAAGACCTTCAGGTTCTTGATGGTTACCCGGCCGCCGCCGTCACGACCCGCCATCCGCATGCCCTTAAATACACGGGCGGGGTAGCTGGCCGCACCGATCGAACCGGGGGCCCGCTGACGGTTGTGCTGACCGTGGGTGGCATCGTTTACTCCTTTGAAGTTGTGCCGCTTAACGACACCCTGGAAGCCTTTACCCTTACTGGTACCTACGGCGGCTACCGTATCGCCTTCGACGAATACCTCGTCGACGGTGATGGTATCGCCCAACGCTTTGTCCAGTTTCATATCGCGAAACTCGATCACGTCGGTCTTAGATCCGGTGTTAGCGGCTTTGAAGTGGCCGGCCAGCTGTTTGGTCGTGACCTTCTCCTTTTTGTCTCCGTAGGCCAGCTGCAGGGCGTTGTACTGATCCGTATCGTCAGTCTTAACCTGAGTGACTACGCAGGGTCCGGCCTCGATGACCGTACAGGCCACGTTGCGTCCTGCATCGTCGAAGATGGAAGTCATCCCGACTTTTTTACCAATTATACCGTTCATTGGTCTTAATTTATCCGCCTTCTCCGCGGAGAGCGGGCGGTAAGCTCCCGACCGAAATGGTGAGAGCAGTTAGTTAAATAGTTACGTCAACCGCCCGGGGGCGGCAAGCGAAGAATTGCTTAGGTCAGCTTTACCTGGATGTCTACCCCGCTGGGCAACTCGAGTTTAGCGAGTGCATCAACCGTTTTCTGGTTGGGGGTATAGATCTCGATCAGGCGCTTATGGGTGCGCAACTGAAACTGCTCCCGGGATTTCTTATTTACGTGCGGCGAGCGCAGTCCGGTGTAATTATCTTTCTCGGTGGGCAGCGGAATCGGGCCGGTGACAATGGCCCCACTGTTCTTGACGGTCTTGACGATCTTTTCGGTAGACTTGTCTACCAGGTTATGATCGTAGGACCGCAGCTTAATGCGAATTTTCTGATTCATGCCAGTTTATATATTTCAAGATATGGGGGATAGCTCCCCGCAAAAACCGGGGAGCATTCTCCCCGGGGATTGACAATTTTAGGCCTCTCCGCGAGCCTTCTCGATGATCTCCTTCGCTACACCCTGCGGAGCTTCGGCGTAGTGGTGGAAGGTCATACTTGAGTTGGCGCGCCCGGAGGTGATGGTCCGTAGGTCGGTTACGTAGCCAAACATCTCGCTCAGCGGTACGTCGGCGGTGATCTTCACGGCTCCTCCCGTTACCGGGTTCTGTCCTTTCGGCAGACCGCGGCGGCGGTTGAGGTCACCGATCACGTTACCGGTATACTCCTCCGGGGTGATGATGACCACTTCCATGATCGGCTCGAGCAGCTTGGGCTGGGCCTGCTTGGCGGCTTCCCGGAATCCCTCCTTGGCACAAAGCTCGAAAGCGATAGGCTTCGAGTCGACCGTGTGCATAGCACCGTCGAACACGCGCACCTTCATGCTATCGATATTGTACCCGGCGAGAATGCCGTTCTTCATCATGGACTTGAATCCGTCCCGGATGGGCTTCTGATAGTTCTTATCGATCTTACCGCCGATGATGTCCCATACGAACTGGAGCGATTCCTTACCGCTCTTGAAGTCCTCGCTTTCCAGGAACTCCTCGTCGGCCGGGCCGAGGTCGAAGCTCATATCGGCAAACAGACCCGAACCACCCGACTGCTTCTTGAGCCGCTCCCGGTGGGTGACCGTGTTGAAGAGTGCTTCCTTATAATTCACCTGGGGAGCGCCCACGTTGGCCTCTACCTTAAACTCACGCTTCAGGCGGTCCACGATGATCTCGAGGTGCAGCTCACCCATACCGCTGATGACGGTTTGGTTGGTATCCTCGTCGTACTTGACCTGGAAGGTAGGATCCTCCTCGGCCAGTTTAGCGAGGGCCATACCGAGCTTATCGATATCCTTCTGCGTCTTGGGCTCTACGGCTACTCCGATCACGGGATCGGGGAAGACCATAGATTCCAGCACGATGGGGTGGTCGGCGTCGCAAAGGGTGTCACCGGTACGAATGTCCTTAAACCCAACGGCGGCGGCGATGTCACCGGCTTCTACCTTGTCGATGCTCTCCTGTTTGTTGGCGTGCATCTGGTAAAGGCGGGAAATACGCTCTTTGCTGTCACTACGGGTATTTTTCACGTACGAACCAGCATCAAGACGTCCTGAGTACACCCGCATGAAAGCCAGACGACCCACGAAAGGATCGGTAGCAATCTTAAAGGCGAGTGCGGCAAAGGGCTCGTCCACGGAGGGCTTCCGGATGAGGATCTTTTCCTCATCATCGGGATCGGTGCCCTTGATCGGGGGGACATCCAGTGGGCTGGGCAGGTAAGCACAAACCGCGTCAAGCACGGCCTGGACTCCCTTGTTCTTAAAGGCGGAGCCACACATCATGGGTACGAAAGCAGCGTCGGTGACGGCGTCACGCACGGCGTTGCGTACTTCTTCCACGCTGATGCTCTCGGGATCCTCGAAGTATTTCTCCAGCAGGCTCTCGTCGTATTCGGCAACCGCTTCGAGCAGTTTCTCACGCCACTCGGAAACGGATTCCTCCAGGTCCTCGGGCATATCGATGACTTCGAAGGTCATACCCATATCATCCTCGTTCCAGACAATAGCCTGCATGGTCACCAGGTCCACGACGCCTCTAAAGCGCTCCTCGGCGCCGATGGGTACCTGCAGGGGAATGGCCTTGGAACCAAGCTTTTCCTCAACGTCCTTAACGACGGCAAAGAAGTCAGCACCTGAACGGTCCATCTTATTGACGAATCCAATACGGGGTACCTTATAGTTATTAGCCAGGCGCCAGTTCGTTTCCGACTGGGGCTCTACACCGGAAACGGCGCAGAACAGGAACACCAGACCATCCAGTACGCGGAGCGAACGGTTTACCTCTACGGTAAAGTCGACGTGACCGGGGGTATCGATAATGTTGAAAACATAGCTCTGGTCCTTCCACTTCCAGTTGGTGTGGGTAGCAGCCGAGGTGATGGTGATACCACGCTCCTGCTCCTGCTCCATCCAGTCCATGGTAGCCGCACCGTCGTGCACCTCACCGATTTTGTGCGAGATACCGGTGTAGTATAGAATACGTTCGGTAGTAGTCGTCTTGCCCGCGTCGATGTGGGCAGCAATACCGATGTTTCGGGTGTAATGGAGATCCGTAGCCATGGCGTGGATGATATTTAGATATTAAATAGGGAAAGGGGTGCCTGATTTACCGACCGTAGTGGGCAAAAGCACGGTTGGATTCGGCCATCTTGTGGGTTTCTTCCTTCCGCTTAACGGCCAGTCCTTCGTTGCGGCTGGCAGCAAGTAACTCGGCGGCCATCTTTTCGGCAAAACCTTTACCGCTGCGCTGACGCGCAAAGCGAACGAGCCACTTCATTCCGATCGACATCTTCCGCTTGCCGCGGATTTCAGTAGGGATCTGAAAAGTAGCACCACCGATCCGACGGCTGCGTACCTCAACCTGAGGCATGGCGTTGTTAATCGCCCGCTTCCAGACTTCGTATTCGTCGATCTCTTCGTTGGCCACGCGCTCCTTGATGATATCCATGGCGTCGTAGAAGACGGAGAAAGCCGTGCTCTTCTTACCGGAGTACATCAGGTTGTTGACAAACTGGGTGACGAGCGTGTCGCCATAACGGGGGTCCGGGGTTACAATCCGGAGTTTCGGTTTTCTTTTACGCATTGTTGCTTAAATTCAGATGGTCGTTTCCGACCGATGGGCACCTATTTGGAGAATACCCTCTTACTATAGAATTATTTCTTAGGACGCTTGGCGCCGTACTTCGAGCGAGCCTGCTTACGGTTGGCAACACCAGCCGTATCCAGGGCACCCCGGACGATCGTGTAGCGTACACCGGGAAGGTCCTTGACACGTCCGCCGCGGATCAGCACGATACTGTGCTCCTGCAGGTTGTGTCCCTCACCCGGGATGTAGGCGATCACCTCGATACCGTTGGTCAGGCGCACTTTCGCTACCTTCCGAAGTGCCGAGTTCGGCTTCTTGGGGGTAGTCGTATATACACGTGTACAAACGCCCCGCTTCTGCGGGCAGGCATCCAGAGCACGCGATTTGCTTGACTCTTTAATCTGCTTGCGGCCCTTCCGCACTAATTGGTTAATTGTAGGCATACGTTTTCTTTGCTTTACGAACGCTTTTTAAATACCAGAGGCCTACCTCCTGAAAAAGCGAGCACAAAGGTAAGCTTTTCTTTTCGGAAAACCTAACCGTCAGGCAATTGGAATCATTTTTTTGCGTGGGGCCGCTGGAAAGGTCCTTTCCGGAGACGGTCGAGCCGGGTAACTCGCTCAAAACAGGGAATACGCGAGGGTCCTATCTGATACTTCCTGCGCTCCGGCGCCCCACTTTTTTTGCGTTCCAGCCACTTGGATGAGGCTCGCGCCACACTCCGAGGACTTGCGTTTACGGAGATACTAGAATGTATTCCCAAACAAGCTATCTACGAAGGCCCGCTTGTTGAATACCTGAAGGTGCTCCATCCCCTCCCCTACCCCTATATAGCGGATGGGCACCTGAAATTGGTCGGTGATACCAATGGCGACACCTCCCTTTGCGGTACCGTCGAGTTTAGTCAACGCCAGAGAATTAACTTCGGTGGCTTCGGTGAAGGCCTTGGCCTGTTCAATGGCGTTCTGACCCGTTGTGGCGTCCAGCACGAGCAGCACCTGATGGGGTGCGCCGGGCATGGCCTTAGTGACGGAGCGCTTGATCTTGGACAGCTCCTTCATCAGGTTGAACTTAGTGTGCAGACGACCGGCCGTATCGATGATGGCGACGCTGCAGTCGTTTTTCTTGGCAAACTGTACGGTTTCGTAGGCTACGGCAGCCGGATCCGTATTCATGCCCTTGCTGTAGAACTCACAGCCTACCCGCTGGGCCCAGATGCCCAGTTGATCGACGGCAGCGGCACGAAACGTATCGGCCGCACCCAGGACAACTTTGTGACCCTTCTCCTGAAACTGATTCGCCAGCTTGCCGATGGTAGTGGTTTTACCGACTCCATTCACACCCACGACGAGAATGACCGCCGGACGTTCGGTGGTCGGCAATACGTAATCGTCAAAGTCCTCATTGTGCTGCTCAGCCAGCAGGTTGACGATCTCGTCGCGCAGGATATGATTGAGTTCGCTGGTATTCAGGTACCGGTCCTGCGCTACCCGGGCTTCAATGCGCTCGATGATCTTGATGGTAGTGTCGAGGCCGACGTCACTGGAAATGAGGACATTCTCCAATTCATCCAGCACTTCCTCATCGACACGATCCTTCCCCGCGACGGCTCTACCAAGCTTGTTGAAAAAGCCTTCCTTAGTCTTTTCGAGCCCCTTATCGAGGTCCTCTTTCTTGTCGGCGGTAAAAAACTTCTTGAAAAAACTCATGCGTGTCGCGATTTACGGGCGCAAAGGTAACGCATGAGAACCCGTTAGGATTCATCGTCGGGAAAGGGGACGGGGCAGGCGAAGCTTAGGCAGCAGCCGGCGGCCCGCCATAGCATGTACCTGGTTACCAACTTCCGCCTCGGGCAAATGCTCCAGCAGGAAGTTAGGTAGCTGAAGCAGGGAATCCAGCATGGCGTGATGGGGGGCCACCGCCAGTTCGTTATACGAGTGACGTCCGTTGCAGACGGCCACGTTGAAGTGAACATGCGCTTCGTTGGCCAAGCGGAGCAACCGGGGAGTATCCAGGGCGGTAAAACTAAAGCGGGGATTCGGTAGCCCGGCATTCTCCTGAGCCATTCGGACCGGATTCTCTTTGTTTTCTTGTTCCGTAATCACTTCCTGGACGATCCCGTCTTCCTCTACCGACCACTGTAATCGTTGCAGCAGCAATAGCGTATCGTTGCGATTGTAATCGCTGAGCAGGCAAATCCGCACGCCCCGCCGGCGCAACCAGGAGAAGGTAGCCTCCACACCTGGCATCTTCTCCAGGGAAGCGGTGGGTAGATAACCGTCCATATCCTCCTGCACCCCAACGCACATGTCGTTGAGATGAAAAATAGCCAACTGGAGGTGGCGGTCGGTCATCAGGTTAGGTGGATAAGTCACTGCAGGATAAATATCAGCTTCAGAAGTTACTGCCTTAACTCGATGGATGGCAGGACTTTGTAACGATAAAAGTAGGTCCTAGATTAGTATTCCACACGCTGTGGAAAACGATTTAATGTAAGCTTAATATAGGGTCGTACCTTTTGGCCCTTCCCTTACAAACCCTTAACCTCCGGTGGGCGTTCTTCCTAATATGAAACAGCAGGGGCTGAGTTCCGGAATTCTCCACCATACCATTTACCACCAGGACGATACCTACGACTGGATGGTATTCATCCATGGGGCCGGGGGAAGTTCCGTGACCTGGAAGCATCAGGTGAAAGCCTTTAAGCCCTTCTTCAACCTGCTGCTAATCGACATGCGTGACCACGGCTACAGCAAAGATCTGGAGCCGGAGTATAGCACCTACGATTTCGACATCGTCACCGATGATGTACTGCGCACTATCGACCACGTCGGCCTGACCCGCGCCCACTTCCTTTCCCTGTCACTTGGCAGCATCGTTCTACAGCGCCTTTACGATCGGCGTCCGGACCTCATTGAGTCGATGATTATGGCCGGTGGCGTTTTTAAAGCCGATTGGAAAATCCGACTCTTTGCCCACAGTGGTAAATTCTTTAGCTACTTCGTTCCCTTCCGGTGGATATACGACACCTTCATCATGATCGTGTTACCGCGGGAGAACCATGCCCCCAGCCGCCGGCTGTACCGCCTGCAGTCGAAAAAGCTAACGCCGACGGAATTTCTGAAGTGGCTGGGACTGTACAGGGACTTTTTCTCCATTGTCAAGCGTTTCTACCGCCGCAAACTCAAGACATCCAGTCTCATTGTAATGGGTGGACAGGATCACGTTTTCCTGGAAGCTGCCCAGCGCTTCGCCCGCAAACAGGCCCACCATGCCGAACTGGTTGTTTTGGAAGGCTGCGGTCACCTGTGTAACTTGGAAGAAGTCCAACGTTTTAACGACGCCGTGTTAAGCTTTCTGGGCAAGCCGGTAAAGCCGGCAGCCTGACGGTCAACTCTGGAGCATGCTTTTGCTTCATGCCTTCTTCTACTTACGATTAGGCCGTTCAGGCTACCTCCTTCGCTTTCGGCTGGGATCGTTCTTCCTACTCCTCAGATCCGGACATCGAAACACAAGTAGTGTCCCGTTTGCCTGCACGCGCCATAATGACAACCGGGGGCAGACGGATATGTATACCGAAGGAAACACGGATTCTTACGGAACCTACGGCATGTTGACGTCGCTGCTAGACGTGCGCCCCGGCACCGCGGTACACGGAAGCCCATCCGACACGGCGAAGAAGAGTTTCTACTCCTATTCGAAGGGATCAGCATTTGGTACCTGGAAGGTGAAGATTTCCCCGCTTCCGAGGGGGACCTGCTCTACGCAGAACCTGGAAGAGGCACGA
>JBASAV010000132.1:0-3181 GCA_049650785.1 Lewinella sp.
TCGACATAGAACAGCAGCTTGTCAAACTCAAGCGCACAACGAGTAGTGCCGACCGGGCACCCTTCCTGCACAGCGCCAATCACTTTGCGATCGACGCGAATAATATCAATGTATATCTGCAAGGTGACAGCGCCGTGGTAGGCCGTACTACGGTAAGCTTCCAGGAGAAGGGCGATGTCCACTTCGAAAGTGAGAACTACTTCAATATGCTCGACTATACCCGCATACGGGCACTGGCGGGCTTCAACCCCCTGGAGGTCATTTATCGCTACCAGCACGATCTTTACGATGCGACGGATACCCTGTCCGCCAACGGAATTGCCGAGCGTTTCCAGAGTGGTTTGACGAGCGGTGATATCGAGTCCGTACTTTTCGACCTGCAGTCCCGTGGCTTTCTGAGCTACAATGCGGAAACGCAAAAGGTGATCGTGAACGATAAGCTGGAGCACTATGTCCTCTCCGCCCGCGATGCCAAGGATTATGACCGGTTAGAGTTGGTTAGCAGTATTGAATCGGAGAATGCCTTCATCGACCTGAATGCCGGTACCATACTTGTCGAGGGCGTCAAACCGATCCAATTCAATTCCAAAAAGCAGTTGGCCATAAAACCTTACGGCGGTCAGGTAGCCATCGTTGGTGATCGAAATTTGGACTTCAGCGGACAGGTTTACGCCGGAAACGCTATTCTGACAGGCAATGACTTTCATTTTAAGTACGATCCATACTACATCCAGTTTGATTCTGTCCGCTACATCGATCTCTTCTTACCCGAAGGTGGCAATATAGAGCCCGGCGCGAGAAAACTATCAACGGCCAGCCGACTGGAGCATGTAAGCGGTTATCTGCTACTCGATGCTCCAAAGAACAAGAGTGGATCGGAGAATATCGCTTATTTCCCCTCCTTGCAAACGCGGGGTCCGTCGTACATCTACTACGACCAGGCCGATTCCAGTTCGCTTTATTCCCGAGATAGTTTTTACTTCGAATTGGCGCCGTTCAGCCTAAACAACCTGGATAGTCTGACGGAGAACAACCTAAATCTGGAAGGTGAACTGGTCAGCGGAGGGATTTTCCCGAGGATGAAGCAGCAACTACAGATCCAGGAAGACGGAAGTCTCGGTTTTGTAGCCCGTATCGACAGCATGCCGGAGAGTATGTACGGTGACCGCGGTGCTTATACGGGGGAGGTATCTCTCAATAATGGCGGACTGGTCGGAGACGGGACGCTGAAGTATCTGGAAGCGGAAATCACCAGTCCCAACATTCGCTTTGGGGTTGACAGCGCTACCACCACGGCTCAGTCCTTCGTGCTGAATGAGTCCGTTACGGATCTACGGCAGGTACCGGACGTTCGGGGGCAGACGGTGAACGTAACATTCATGCCGTACGGTGACTCCCTGGCGGTGGCTCCGCAGGACGGTGGAAAATTCGATCTTTTCAATACGGGGGACCATACTTTCGACGGAACCTTGGTCCTTACCCCGGAAGCCTTACGCGGTGGCGGTAAGCTAGACTGGTCACAGGCTACGGTAGTGAGCGAAGATTTCAGCTTTGGAGCGAAGGAGGTTCAAATCGATACTGCCAGTGTAAGTATCAAAAGTCAGGCGGACCCCGGAAGCCTGGCCCTGACTACGAACAATGTCAACGCTGATTTCAACTTCGAGACCGGGGAGGCTGCTTTCGGATCAAACGGGACCGAGTTGAACACGGAGCTGCCCTACATTCAATTCCGGACCTCGAGCGACCGCTTCGACTGGGATATGGCCGGCGGCAATATTACCTTCCAGACGAGTGAAGGCAAGGATCGCTTTACGAGCAGTAATCCCGACCAGGATAGCCTGACGTTTACCGGAACTACGGCTGTCTACGATAACTTGGCCAGTCAGCTTAAGGTGGGGGGTGTTCCCTACGTGATTAGCGCCGATGCCCGTATCATACCCGGTGATAGCAATGTAGTCGTTCAGCCCGGAGGAAAGATTCAGCAACTGACCAACGCCCAGATTGTAGCGGATACCCTAAACCAGTATCACGTCATCAACCGCGCAACGGTCGACATCGCCGGACGGAAAGAGTACACCGCATCGGGTTTCTACGAATACAACGTGGGGGACCACGTCCAGGAGTTTGAACTGCAAAACATCGTTGGTACGCGGGTAGGGAAGGGCCTAATGTCGGAGAAAGAAACCGCCACCCGTGCCGAAGGGCAAATCGAGGAGACCACTCAATTTTACATAGACGACAAAACCCGCTTTTACGGGACAATCGAGCTCGATGCCGGTAGCAAAGAACTGGCATTCGATGGCTACGCCCGTATAGAGGCGGATAAGCTGCCTAGTGCCGAATGGTTCGTAGTGGAGAGCATGGGCGATAAGAACAACCTGGTCCTGAATACAAAGGATGCCCTCGGTAAGGATGCGAAGCCGCTCTACACCGGTTTTTATCTCAGTAAACCCGAGCGGAACATCTATCCCAGCATCATTCAGACGCCGCAACGACGGGCGGATCACGCTATCCTCGATGCTAGCGGGGTGTTTACCTACGATGAAACCCGTGATGCCTTTCTACTCGGCGATAGCGTCCGCGTGAACGATCCCGAAGCCAGGGTAGGTAACCTTATGGTTTTCGATCATGCCAACGGACAAGTCAGCGGTGACGGTTTGCTGGGAATCGGCGGACGCCTGAAGTACATCAGCATGCAGTCCTACGGCACCATCACTATGGAACTTCCTGAACAGTTCGTTCGCGAACCTGAACCCGAATCCGTAGTAGCCGATACGTCTCCGGCAACCGAGCCACAGGACACCAGCAGCACCGACGAGGATGCAGAAACGCTTACCGACAATATGTTTCTCCTAGAGGAGGAAGTCGAGGAAGCCCCGGCTACCGACATCAGCGTGGTGGACCTGAATGAAACCATACGGACCGAAAGCGACTACCCGGATACCGAGGTAGATATTATGACCGCCATCGATCTCATTCTGCCGCGGTCCATAACCGAATTACTGGTCAACGATATCTCCTCCGGCGCATACAGCGCACCACAATTGCTGGTCAACGAACGAGTACCGTTTGCTACCGCAGGTATCGAAAATCTGTTTCCCGAAGGTGCTGATCGCGACCGTGCCATAGCGGGTCTTTCGGCAGATGCGGTTGACCTTCCGCCGGCAATCAACAAGCACAC
>JBASAV010000133.1:0-2947 GCA_049650785.1 Lewinella sp.
CGGGGGCTACTTCTTGAACTGGGGGGTGAGTTCCTTTGCGAGGGACTCTAGCTTCTGGAGGTCTTCCTCCTGGTACTTACGGGCGCGGAAGTTCTCGAGTACTTCGGGGTATTTGCGTCCGAGTTCACCCAGGTAAAGGCTCTCGAATTCTTTGACCCGATTGACGGGTACGTCGCGCATCAGGTTCTTGGTACCGAGGTAAATGATCGCCACCTGCTTCTCGACCGGTACCGGGCTGTACTGGGGCTGCTTCAGGATTTCCACGTTGCGGGCTCCCTTATCCAGAATCGCCATGGTGGAGGGGTCCAGATCGGAGCCGAATTTAGAGAAAGCCTCTAGTTCGCGATACGACGCCTGGTCGAGCTTTAACGTACCGGATACCTTCTTCATCGGTTTGATCTGGGCAGAGCCACCAACCCGTGATACCGATACACCTACGTTGATCGCGGGACGGATACCGTTGTTGAAGAGGCTGGACTCAAGGAAGATCTGACCGTCCGTGATCGAGATGACGTTAGTCGGAATGTATGCGGACACGTCACCCGCCTGGGTTTCGATGATGGGAAGCGCGGTAAGCGATCCACCGCCCTTCACTATACCAGCCTCGCTGAGGCTCGGCGGAAGGTCGTTCATGGTCTGAGCGATGGCGTCGTCATTGATGACTTTGGCCGCGCGCTCCAGCAGGCGACTGTGGAGGTAGAATACGTCACCGGGGTAAGCTTCACGTCCCGGTGGGCGACGCAGAAGAAGCGATACCTCGCGGTAGGCTACGGCCTGCTTGGAGAGATCATCGTAAATGATCAGTGCCGGACGGCCGGTGTCACGGAAGTACTCGCCGATCGCCGCGCCGGCAAAAGGTGCGTAGAACTGCAGGGGTGCGGGCTCGGAGGCAGAAGCGGCTACGATGATGGAATAGTCCATGGCGCCGTTTTCTTCCAGCGTTTTGGCTACCTGAGCAACGGTTGATGCCTTCTGCCCACAGGCTACGTAGATACAGTAGACGGGTTCGCCGCGCTCGTAGAATTCACGCTGGTTCAGGATCGTATCGATGGCGATGGCCGACTTTCCGGTCTGGCGGTCACCGATGATCAGTTCCCGTTGTCCGCGTCCGATGGGGATCATGGCGTCGATGGCCTTGACACCCGTTTGCAGGGGCTCGTTTACCGGCTGACGGTAGATAACACCTGGGGCCTTACGCTCCAGAGGCATGTTGTAGGTCGTACCGGTAATCTCTCCTTTACCGTCGATGGGCTGGCCCAGGGCGTTGACCACACGGCCGACCAAACCTTCGCCGACGTTGATGGAAGCGATACGACCGGTGCGCGACACGCGGCTACCCTCGTGGATGCCAGTGGCGCTACCCATCAGTACGACACCGACGTTGTCTTCTTCCAAGTTCAAAACGATGGCCTCGGTGCCGGTCTCGAAGGTTACGAGTTCACCGGCCTGGGCGTTATTGAGGCCGTATATGCGGGCAATACCGTCTCCGACCTGGAGTACGGTGCCGTACTCCTCGAGTTCGGTAGCCGTGTCGAATCCCGACAGCTGTTGCTTCAGGATTGCGGAGATTTCATCAGGTTTTACGTCAGCCATGATTGTTGATCTTAAAATTTTCGGTGGTCGGCCGCGGGGGCGGCCCTATAGTATATAGTAGCGGATTCGGCGAGACGCTTATTCCGCGATTTGATTCACGTAAACGTTGGGTTTGCGCAGCTCGTCCTTCATATTCTTGAGCTTGTGCGATACACTGGCATCGTAGACTTTTCCGTCGAATTCAAGAATGAATCCGCCGATGAGGTCCGGATTGATGCTGGTCTCCATATCTATCCGGCTTTCCGTTTTGCCACTGGCCGCAAGTTGCTGCTTCACCGCGGTAAGCGTATCCGCCGTGAGGGGAGCCGCACTGGTGAGCTTCACGGTAGAAATGTGCTTCAGCGTTTTGTACTGGCTATTGAATTCCCGCAGGATACCCAGCATATCGACCTCCCGACTTTTATCGATGAGGAGTTTGACGTACAGCCGGGTCAATTGCTGCGCACCGGCCTTCTCAAGTAACTGCGTAAGCACGGCCTGTTTCTTGGTGGGCGTCACGATCGGGCTAGTCAGCAATAGCGCAAAATCGCGATTCTTGCCCATCGCCAGCAGGGAATCGACGTCGGCTTTTATCTCCTCTAGCTGATTCCGCTCCTGGGCCAGTTCGATCAGCGACTGTGCGTAGCGGGATGCTACTCTGGGATTGGTCATGCGGTTCTTAGTTTAAGTCGCGAACCAGCTCGCGAACGAAGGCTTCCTGGTTTGCGTCACTTTTTAGATCCTTTTGCAGGATCTTCTCGGCGATTTCTATGGCCATGGTACCCACCTCCTTTTTGAGGTCCACCATCGCGGCCTTGCGCATATTGTCAATGTCGCGGCGAGCGTCGCTAGCCACCTTCTGGGCGGCATCCCGGGCTTCATTCTTAGCTTCCGCGATCATCTCTTTCCGCTGCTTTTCGGCGTCCCCGATGATGCGGGTCCGCTCTTCGCGCGCTTCAATGAGCAGGCGCTGGTTTTCGTTAGCCTGCGCTTGCATTTCCTCCCGGGCGCGTTTGGCCTCGTCGATACTGGTTTGTATCTCATCGTCCCGACGGCGCAGGGCTTTCTGGATGGGCTCCCAGGCAAGTTTGCCCAGGATAGCATACAGAATCAAAAAGATGAGGACGGTCCAGAAAATCAGCCCGATATCGGGCTTTAGAACGTTGAAGTCGACTAGGAAGAGCGTAGACATGAGTGGGTTGTTTAACAACTTGTCAGGCAATAAAGGTAAGCCGGCAGCGCTGCCAAGCGCAGTTCGCTGCCGGCTCGGTGTGTGGCCCGGACGGCGCCGCTACTAGAGCAGCTTGTCCAGAAGACCTACGATGATCGCGAACAGCGCGGCACCCTCTACGAAGGCGGCGGTCAGGATCATGGC
>JBASAV010000134.1:0-1965 GCA_049650785.1 Lewinella sp.
GCACAGTATCGACCTGCTGCTGGCGGAACTGCTGATCGTGGTGCAGTGGTTCAATCCCTTCGCCAGGCTCTACCGGCGGGCCGTGGAGAACAATCTGGAATACCTGACCGACGCCGAAGTAATCCACCGAGGCGACGATCCCGTAGGCTACCAACTGAGTCTGCTGCAGGTCGCCGTACCCCACCACGCCCGCGGTCTGGTGACCAACTACAACCAACACTTTTTGGAAAAAAGAATCAACATGATGAAATCGAAAAGATCCTCAAATCGGGCCGCCTGGAAGTATCTGGCTTTGCCTGCACTGCTGCTGTTGTCCGTTAGCAGCATGAATGCCATTGCCGAAAGTCCCCCACCACAAGTGACAGCGCAACAAGCAAATCGAGAAACGGAAATAGAGAAAAATCTAAAGCAGCTTTTAGACGATGAGAGAGCTTCGGACCCTACGGTACCCGCGTTTGACCGTGACGACGAACGGCCGATGATCCGATTCAGTCTTCAAAAGCTGGCTGAGGATCCCGATTTGGTGATTGACGGGGGGCGCGAGACGCAAATCAAGCGAGATCTCTACCTTTTCCTGCTCGATAGGGCCGGTCTCACCGATGTCCCTGTTAGCGGCGAGTTGGCCAACATCGAAACAGTGAAAACCTATGGGGAGCGGGCCATCCAACAACTGGATAGTCTGCCCCCGCCCCGCGAAATAACCGATCGCCCCTACGGCAACCGGGCCGGACAGGTGCCCCCTCCACCGCCGCCAGCCCCTGCGCCGCCGGCACCGGCCCCGAACGTGCCCCTGCCACCGCCTCCGCCGGCACCGGCCCCTGGTGCTCCCGGTATACCGCCACCGCCGCCGCCCCCTCCGCCGATACCCGCGCATCGTCTGAGAGACGTCGGTGAAATCGAACGCAGCTGGACGGCTCGGATCAAAGGCGACGAGGTCTGCTTTCACCTGATTGAAACTTCCGGAGAGCGGAACTATCATTCGGATACCCAGCGGTGCTTCGATGAGGCCGATCTGGGTACGCTACCACGGGGAAGTATGGGTAATTTCTCTATGACCCGGGAGGCCGGGACGCTCCTATTCCGAGGGATCTTTGATGGCGATACGGGCACCGGTACGTTCGACTTCGAGCCATCCGCTGCCTTTGAGGAAGCATTGCGGAGCGCCGGATACGTCAGCTACAACAACCGCGAACTGGTCCACTTCTTCTACAGCGATATCACCGCCAGCTACCTGGAGTACCTCGTGCGGGAAAACTTCAACCCGGACCACGAAGAGCTGGTACAACTAGCTGTATTCAACATCAATCAGTCTACGCTAACTGCCGTACTGGCCGACCTGGATGCCGCCGGCTACGACCGACCCGACCTGGAAACCATTGTACAGTTACGCATCTTCGACATCGATGCGGCGTATGTGAATGCGCTGGCCGGTGCCGGCTACCGTGACCTAAACCTGGAAGACGTCATCCAGGCGAAAATCCACGATCTGACCCCCGAGTACATCACGGAGATCGCCGAGCTGGGATTCGCGGACGTCGACTTCGACGAGATCATCAGTTTGGCGATTCACGACGTCGATGCCAATTACGTGGCGGAACTACGGGAAGCCGGGTATACGGGCCTAAGCGCTGACGAGGTGGTTGCCAGCCGGATCCACAACGTGCGCCCGGAATACGTCCGTGCTCTCGGAAAGGCAGGGCTGACCGACCTCACTCTGGAAGAAGCACAGAGCGCCTCGATCCACGGGGTTGATGCCGAATACGTAAGTGAACTGGCGGAACTGGGCTTCGAAAATTTGTCGATCGATGACGTCATTGGTGCCAAAATCCACGGCGTGAATGCGCGCCGCGCCAAGGAGATGCAGGATCTCGGTCTGGAAATTAATGACATCGACGATCTAAGCTCCTACAGTATTCATGACGTGACGCCTGAGTTTGTGCGCGGTCTGCGTGACCTGGGCTACAC
>JBASAV010000135.1:0-3990 GCA_049650785.1 Lewinella sp.
CCGGTATGCAGACTGAAGCGCTGCGGCCGTCCGGCGTAAAGGTTATCGTCGAGGGCCAACAGACCTTCATCCGGCCGGTTGAGGTGTTCGATACTCAGCCCTGCGTAGAGGTTCCGTCCGTAAACGAGTATACCGGTTCCCAGGTCGACGGAGGTGGTGGAGGCCGATTCCAGCTGCTCCTGCGACACGCCGTCCGGTCCGTTCGTTGGATCGATCACGTCTCCGAAAATCAGACCATTATAGTCGACACGGCTATCGAGTAATCCCGCACTGAGGCCAATACGGGCGTGAAATTCACGCGTGATGCGTACGTCGTAGGCGTACACCAGTGCCAATTGACTGGTTTTGTACAGACCATCCAGCTGGCTATCCGTCATCAGCCGGAGGCCGAAATTGGACGGGGAGTTGTTGACCGGTTGCTCGTAGCTGGCGGCGAAGGTGCGATAGGCACTGGGATAGCTGGTATGCTGGCTACGATAGTTGAGGGTTATCCGCGGGGCGGGACTCACTCCGGTAAAGGCCGGATTGAGTTGGAGGGGGGAAGCATAAAATTGCGAAAACACGGCGTCCTGGGCCTGAACAATCAGGGGACAGCACAGCAGGGCAATCAATGCAATGAGATGGCGCATGCCTAAAGCTACTCCCTGACGCATCGCTTTCCAAATCCCGCAGCGCGGCAGTCGCCCCACCGACAGGCAGCGTTCCACGGGCCGCAATCTGCACACGGCGGACAACGTTTACCGCCACGCTGCGTATCTTATTTTCGCACCTTATTAACCAATTATGCCGAAGATTTTTCCCGTCCTGCTTTGCCTGCTGCTTTCGGCCACTATCAGTGCGCAACTGACCGTCCGTCAACAGCTTACGTGGCAGGAATCCGCCGTCGTGGAATGGGAAGGCGACCGTAGGGTGATTCTGTCCTATGTAATGGGGGAGGACGAAGGTGCGCTGCGCACCGGAAAGTTGCCCCCCTTCGTACAAACCCTCCGGCCGCCTGATGGCCGTTCCTACAGCGTCGAGATCGAGGAGCTTGAAAGCGAAGCCTTCCTTCCCCCCTCCGGATTTGAGCCCCCGGAGGCCACGGAATTCACCTTCAGTTATTCGGTTACCAATCAACCCGAGGGGTGGGCGGGCAAGATCAGCGGCCCGTCCGTGATCGCCACCACCGGCGGGCTACAACGACTCACGTCGGTCAATCTGCGCCTGGTGCCGGGCGCCGCAAAGCCACTGCCTAAATCGCTCAACTTTACAAATGCGTCGGTCCTACGGCAGGGAGACATCTATCGGATGGCCGTACAAACAACCGGCGTCTACCGTTTGTCCCGGGCCTTCCTGACCGACGCCCTCCAGGTTACCGGCCTGGAGGGTATCGATCCACGGGATATCAAAATCTTCGGTCAGCGGGGTGGCATGCTCCCCGAAACCATTAACGCTACCCCACCCGATGACTTGTCCGAGCTAGCCATCCACATCGAAGGAGAAGCAGACGGTCGCTTCGACGGCGGAGACTTCATTCTATTCTACGCTGAGGGGGCCGACCGACAGGTATACGATCCGGTCGGCGATCGCTTTTCGCTGGAAAAGAATATTTACGCTACCGAAAATTACTACTACCTGCAGGTCAATGTTTCCGGGCGCGGTCGACGGGTCAGCGCTCTTCCGGCTACCGCTGGTGGAACGGTTACGGATACCTACGACGATATCCAGCACTACGAAGAAGACCAATCCAATATTCTATATGCCCTGAGCAAAATCTCCAACAGTCACGGCTCCGGGCAAAGCTGGTGGGGTGATCTATTCGAGGGAAGCCGGGAGAAGGCTTACCCGACCTTCGCCTTCCCCGATCTGGTGAAGACCGAACCCCTGGGCGTACGCGCGAGGATGGCCCTGCGTGCCGAAGCCTCCAGCCGGTTCTTCCTCGAAGTGAACGGCAGCGAAGTGGCAAGTAACCTTGCCTCCGCGGTAGTGTACGGAGCTCAGGAACAAAGTCCGGCGGCCAGGCCGACCACCTTGTCCGGCTCAGTCAGCGTGAACACTGACCGGGTGGATGTCAAAGTCCTCTACCCCCGGCCCAGCGGCGGGACGCGTAGTGAGGGCTGGCTGGACTATATTCAGCTGCGCGGACGCCGCCGGCTCAGCTTTGGGGGGCGGCGGCAGTTTTCGTTCCGGGATACCCGGACCATCAATGCCGCCTCCGTCACCTTCGAATTGCTCAATCCACCAGCCGACGTGCGCGTATGGCGTGTGGACGGGCCCAACGCCCAACAGGCCAGCTTATCCGGAAACCGCTTCAGCGCATCGGCCGGCGCCCTGCACGAATACGTGGCTTTCCAAGCAACCACGGGGCTCGAACCGCGTGCCGATGGCAAAGTGGAGAACCAGAACATTCATGCGGTAGAGCGGGCGGATATGATCATCGTCACTTACCCTGAGTTCCGTAGCCAGGCGGAGGATCTGGCACAGCACCGGCGCGATCACAATGGATTCACCGTGCAGCTGGTGACCACCGAAGAAATCTATAACGAGTTCAGTAGCGGACGTGACGATCCAGCCGCCATCCGGAACTTCGTCCGCATGGTTTACGAGCGCGACCCAAGTCTCAAATATTTGCTCCTGTTTGGTGACGGTAGCTTCGATCACCGGGACATCTATAAACTAGGTACCAATTTCATTCCCGTCTACCAGCACGACGGAAGCCTCACGGAGGTTGGCAGCTTTCCTGCCGACGACTTCTACGGCATCATGACCCCTGCTTTCGGAGATGAGCCCCTGGCTCCGGATCTGAGCATTGCCGTCGGCCGCCTGCCCATTAAATCGGCTGACGAAGCAAGCCCGCTGGTCGATAAACTTATCCGGTACGATACGGACCCGTCCACGTTCGGTGACTGGCGTACCCGGATGGTATTCGTGGGTGACGATGAAGACCGTGGTCGCCATACGATCGACGTTAACCGGGTAGCCAACGCCGTGGAAAGCCGGAAGCCGGATTTGAACTTCGATAAGCTCTACTTCGACCTCTATCCCCAGCAAAGTATATCCGCCGGTGAGCGCTATCCAGCGATTACCGAAGGCCTTGACCGCGCCATCTTCCGCGGTGCTATGGCGGTGACCTACCTCGGCCACGGCGGCCCGAGAGGCTGGGCCCAGGAGAGGGTGCTGACCATTCCCCAAATCCGGAACTGGACCCGTCCCGCCAACTCCCCGGACCCCATTCAGCCGCCCGTATTCATTACGGCTACCTGTACCTTCAGTAATTACGACGATGCCGGTTTCGTGAGTGCTGGGGAAGAAGCCTTACTTACACCTAATGGCGGCGTCATCGCGCTCATGACGACCACCCGCCCGGTGTTTGCCACCCGCAACTACCAACTCACTAATAATACCGTTCAGGCCATGCTCGACCGGTCAGAAGGTGAGTGGCCGAGCCTCGGCGACATCATCCGGATCGCAAAGAATGAAACCACCCCGGTAGATAATGCTAACTACCTCCAGGGCGATACCGAGAACGCCCGCAAGTATACACTACTGGGGGATCCAGCAACCGTGCTGGCACTACCCCGCCACAGCGTACGGACCACCATGGTCGATACCCTGCCGGTGGACTTGAACCGAACCGATACCGTAAGTGCCCTGCAGAAAGTCCGTATCAGCGGGGAGGTCATCACCGTAGATAGCGTCCTGCTGAGTAATTTCAACGGGGAAGTGTATCCCACCATCTACGACAAGGAACAGACCATATCTACCCTCCAGCAGAACAGCGACAGTCCCCTTTTGGAGATCGCGGTCCAACGCAACATCATCTTCCGCGGGCGCGCTACGGTGACCAATGGCAAGTTCTCCTTTGAGTTCGTCGTACCGAACGACATTGATTATTCCTTTGGACCGGCCAAAGTCAGCTACTACGCGGCCGACAAATCTCAGCGAACCGACGCTGCCGGCTACTACGACGGCCTGATCATCGGCGGTACCGGTCAGGACACAACCGCGAAC
>JBASAV010000136.1:0-7689 GCA_049650785.1 Lewinella sp.
GTGGTGGACGGGGCGACGGTCACAACCAACTCACGGCCAACGCGGTGACGCTCGGCGGGGAATCCCTGACCGTACTGTACGCCGGCGGCTTGGACGACGGCCACGATAGCCGCACCCTCAACGCAGCCAGCCTCGCCGGGACATCCCTGGCCGTGCTCTTCGCCGGCGGCCCGGGCGACGGTCACGACCACCGGCCCCTCTACGGACAGACCCTGAACGGGGCGATGCTGATGCTGTACGGTGGCGGCCCCGACGACGGTCACGACAGCCGCCTCCTGGCGGCCGGTGACCTAAACGGCAACAGCCTCGCCGTGCTCTACACCGGCGGAAGCGGCGACGGCCACAGCCACGCCGAGCGGTTGCTTAGTTTTATCCCCTTCCCCCTCACGCTCGTCCGCTTCGACGCCACCGACCACGGCACCTACGTTCTGCTGGAGTGGGAAACCGAGGATGAGATAGACACGGACTTCTTCACCATCCAGAAAACCCGGGACGGCCTGGCCCTTACCGAAGCAGGCAACCTGGCCGCCGCCGGCTACACCGTACCCGGCGAGCGCAGGAATTACCAACTCCGTGACGAGGACCCGTGGACGGGTACCACCCTCTACCGGCTACGGACGACCGACTTCGACGGAGCGGAAGCCTTCAGCGATTTCGTCAGCCTCTCGCGCGCGGGTGATTCGTCGCAGTGGGACTTCGACCTCTATCCTAACCCCAGTACCGGCACCCACTTCCAGATACGACCCGGGGCTTCCGCAGGGCGCCTCGAAATCCAGGTGTTTGACAAGATCGGCCGGCTGATAGTGGAAAAGGTCGTCCCGGCCGGCACCCCCGTGGATCGGATCAACCTGCCTAACCGATTGCCACCCGGAAGCTACCTTATCCGGGCTACCGACGCAGGTGGCCAAACGCGCGTAAAGGTGCTGCTGGTCGGACGGTAAGTTACCTTCGCGCACCATGAAGGAGCTACTGGACGCGGAGGGCTACGCCATTGTAAACTATTGCTACACCCCGGAGGAAGTGCTGGCGATGCAGGAGGCCATTACGGATGCCGGGGTTGAACGGGCATTTGGGATACGCGAATTTCTGCAACGTGCCCCTGACCTGGTTCCGCTCCTCTTCAACGATAAACTACGCCGCCTCCTTCATCGCCTGCTGCCCGGCGGTGCCCGGGTGATCCGATCGATCTATTTCGACAAACCACCCGATGCCAACTGGATCGTCAATTGGCACCAGGACCTCACGGTCAACCTTACCGAACGGGAGGATCACCCCGGATTCGTGAACTGGCGAAACGTGCGGGGACAGGCCATAGTCCAGCCCCCCGTGGACCTGCTGCGTCGCGTGGTCACGGTGCGCATTCACCTCGACGACTGCACGGAAGCCAACGGCGCCCTGCGGGTGATACCGGGCTCCCATCGTCAGGGGATTATAGCGATGAAGGACTGGCGGAAGGACGAACCGGAAGTGATCTGTGCGGTACCCGCAGGCGGCCTGTTGCTGATGAAGCCGCTGACCCTGCACGCCTCGCGACGCACGGAGAATGCCCGCAACCGCCGGGTCATTCACCTGGAGTGTACGGATGCCGTTTTGCCGGGGACGCTGGCGTGGAAGGAGGCCGTCTATATTTCCTGACGATAGCATAGGAGCTACTGCTCCGGTGCCTGAAATGGAGACTTGCCACACCTAGCAGCTGGCGTAGGCGTTGTTCCATAGTGCTCGTTGGATTCACCTTGCCGCTCTTTTTGCTGGCGCTCTTCGCCGTGGTCGGTATCGGCTTGGCGGTGTATGGCAACCTGACCGGCGTCACTTGGTCGGTCCGTACCTATTTGATCCGCACCGCAATCGGCACGGCTGGCTGCCTGGTCGGGCTGTTGGTGCTGAAGTGGGCTTTATCCAAAGTGATTCTCGATCGGGAGGATATCTACGGTACCTACCGGGTGGATCGTGATTTCTACCCGGGCAGGCAAGCGGATTGGCAGCACGACCACTATGAACTTACGATTAACCCGCTCGGAACGATCACCCTTCGCGAGCGCTATGACGGGGGCGGGACAGCTACCTTCAGCGGAACGTACCAATTAAAGGAGGGCTACGCATCCGCGCCGCGATTGCAATTGACCAATGATTATCCTATCCATCACGTAGTGAGTGAAAACCCCACCCTGTACCGGGAAACGTGGGGGTTTTATTACGTATTCCGCTCTCCCAGATACGGGAATATGTTCTTCCGGAAAGTGCGCTGGTGGGAGGAGTGACCGGGCTATTGCCGCCGGATTATTCACGGATCTTTTACCTGCGCTCCGCCGCAATAAAAACGTATATAAAAAAACCGTTAACATCTGTCGCTGTGCTTTTTGCGGCCCGATCGGCTTAGCGAAGCGGGCCGTGGTAAAGCCGAATCGGAGCTAAAGGGTCGGCGTTGGCCCGGCCGAAATAATCGGAGGCGATAAGTCGTTCTAAGAGAGTCTCTCGTGAAATCAGCGTCCCGTAATTTTTTTCGGGAAGGGTCATAAGGTGTCGATTATTCGGCGGTGGCCCTTCACTATCCGGGCGCCCGTAAGCCAACCCTATTGATGAAATTTTACCTGTTCCCCCTGTTCTTCCTGCCGCTATTGCTGGCCGGACAAAGTATTCAACACGAAGTCGGTATCATCGATATCCAGCCCGACGGCGAGGATAAGCAGATCCTGGAGATCGGTGCCCTGGGTGGTAAGCTGTTCTGGGCCGTCGAAGGGGAGGTGAACTACCTGTCCGGCGGATTGGCTTCCTCCACCGTCAGTTTTGCCGGAGAGGGCGACGTCGGCTTCCGCAGTGGTCTGGTGACCCTCGGCAACCGCGGCCAGGAATACTACTTCTACTATCCCCACGAGGGCAAGGGCTACTACGTGAAGGTGGACGGCCGGCTACCCTACCCGCGGCAGCTGAAGTTCGACGAGATCAATAAGGATGGCTTCACCTATACCGAGCCGGTCATGAGTGGCGATAACTTTTCCGTGATCCGCGAACAGCGCGACGCCGAACTCGGCCGTCACGTGCGCCACTTACTGCAGCTGAACCCCATCGAAGAAAGTGCGACCGTAGTGCTGGCCGATACCCTGGACTCCACCGGCCAGCCCCTGAGCGGGAGCATCGCTCAGCTGGACGACCATATCTATTTCGCCCGCTTCCAGGATGGAGGCTCCGGCCCCGCGGCCTACAACGTGGTGACCGGCAGCGTAACGGCGTTCGGGACCATCGAAACCTCCACCAATCTGAGCTTTACCCGCCTGGACAGCCGGATCCTGCTGCGTTATATGGGAACGGACGAGCGCTCGGTCAGTCGCTTCTTCACCCGCACCGGCGGGGGAGCTACCCACGCGACTACCATCCGCCCCCCGATTGCCGAAGAGTTGACCGGCCGGCTGGTCGCGTTGGGCGATAATGGTACGCTCTACGGCATCAATTACGATGATGGCGCCGCTACCGCTCTCCTAGGCGCTCCGGCGAACGCCAAGCTCCAAACGAAAATCTTCGGCATCAGCGACGACGAGATCGTATACGCACGCGCCGACAACTTCGGACAGTGGGTACTGGGACGTAGTGACGGCACGGTAGCCGGCACCCGCGATATCGGAGCCGTTGCCGCAATGGACGCCGCCGGCCCACAAGAATTTGCCCGGGTAGGTTCCTTCGTGGCGTTTCTCTCTCCTAACCAGCCGCTCTACCTCTTCGACCCCGTGGCCGAAGTCCTCCAGGCTGTGACCGCCGATCGCTCGGCGAACGCCGCTGATCCCGGACTCGCCGTCATTGGCAACCGGCTCTACTTCGCCGCTACCGATGGGGTGCTGGGCCAGGAGATCCACTACGTCACGGTCGATGAGCAGGACGTACTGACCGGCACCGCCTTCCGCGACGATAACGGCAACGGGGTGCAGGACGACGAAGAACCCGGCCTGGCCAATATGGCCATCTTCAATGGCGAAGAGAAAGTGTTCACCGATGAGGAGGGGATCTTCTCCTACCCGATCAAGCACGGGGATACGTACTCCGTGAGCACCGATCCAATGGATTGCTACGCCCGCACCACCCCCACGGAAACCTTCACTGGCACCTACAGCGTGGCTACCCCACCGTCGATCGCTTTCGGCTTCCAGCCCGACGAATCCGCCGCTAAGCTTCGCCTGCTGGTGAACGCCGGTCGGATGCGCTGTAACTCCGACGTACCCGTATGGCTGACCGTCCTCAACGACGGTTGCCTGCCACTGGCCGGTAGCACCACGCTGACCCTGCCCGAAGGTGTGAGGCTCGTTGAATCCAAACCGGCTGCGACCGGCCAGTCCGGCCAGTCCGGCCAGACGCTGAGCTATACCTTCGATACCCTGCAGCCCGGTCAGACCTGGTACGCCCTCGTGGAGGTCGCTACTCCCGACGAAACACACACCGGTGCCGATATCGTTCTGGAAGCCAGCGCTTCCGCCGCCACCGCCGGCGATTTGACCGCATCGGTAACCGATACTTACACCGAAGAACTGCGCTGCGCCTACGACCCCAACGATATGCTCGTGAGCCCCAACCGGAAGGAACCGTCGAACAGCAACTATACCCAACTGGACGAGACCATCACCTACACGGTTCGCTTCCAGAATACGGGCAACGACACCGCCTACACCGTACTCGTGGAGGACGAACTGACCGTCCTGCACGATCTATCGACCTTCGAGAAGGTCGCCTCCAGCCACCCCTACACCGTGGAGTGGTACGAGGCCGGCCGGGTCATCTTCCGCTTCGACGAGATCTACCTGCCCGATAGCACGACCGACCTCGCCGCCAGCCAAGGCTTCGTGACCTTCGACATCCGGACGCACCAACACCTGGAGGACTTCACCGTCGTCAAGAATAACGCCGCCATCTACTTCGACGGCAACGCGCCGATAATCACGAATACCGTGATCTCTACTATGGTCGCTCAGCTCGATAAGGACGGCGATAAGTACAACTTCTACCAGGATTGCGACGACGAAGACCCCGCCATCAACCCCGCCGCGGAGGAGATAACCGGCAACGACATCGACGAGAACTGCGACGGCAACCTGAAGAAGGTCACCACCGGAACGATTGATCTGCTAGCCGGAACCTTCAAGGTGTACCCTAACCCCGCGGGGGAGTGGTTGCAACTGGAGTACGCTGACGGTAAACCCCTGCGTGCCGAACTGGTGGATACCCGCGGTCGACGGCTACTAAGTACCCAATTCAACGGCAAGCTCCGTCTTCCGGTAGCCGGCTACCCGGCGGGTGTGTACTCCCTGCGGGTGACGAGCGCCGCCACGGGTGCCGGACTGGTACGCCGGGTCGTGCTGACGGGCCGGTAAGCCGGGTCAACGGATAAGCGAAAGGGTACCGGAATAGGATCGGGTAACCCCGTCGAGAAATACGACTTCGGTCGCGTACACGTAGGTGCCCGAAGGGGCCAGGTCGCCTCCCACGTTACCGTCCCAGCCATCCGCTTCGCTATTCGCCTCCAGGTCGGTGCGCGCAAACACCTCCGCTCCCCAGCGATCGTAAATGCGCAAGCTGGCTATCCCGAGGACATTGGGTGAGCTGCCAAAGATGGTGAACCGGTCGTTGCTGCCGTCGCCGTTGGGCGAAAAGGCCGTGGGAATGTAGACCAGCCGTTCCTCGATCACCGAGAGCCGTACGGAGTCGGAAGCCAGGCAGCCGCTCGGCGAAGTGGCGACCAGCGATAGGGTCATCGACGTCGGGGGAAGCACCGTCACGGTAGGACAGATGGAATCGCAGTCGACCAGGCCCTCCGGTAGCCACTGATAGGTAGTAATGGATTGGCTGGTCTGTAGCGGCAGGGTCACGTCCTCGCCGAGTACCAGCGTATGGTCGGGACCGAGATTCACGGCAAATGGAAACGGACTGATTAGCTGAACACTGTCCTCGACGAAGCAACCGTAGCGATCCGTAACGCGGTAGGCGTAGCTGCCCTCGGTGAGGGAATTGACCGGCGTGCCGACGCCGTAGGTAGCATCGGCGAAGGTGAAGGTATAGGGCCCCGAGCCGCCGGTCACTTCGGTCAGGGTCACGCTGCCGTCGTTGAGGTAGGAACAGGAGGGGTCCTCGATGGCTAACGCGTCCCGCAGACCGGGGTCGGGGACTACCTGCAGACTGAGTTGTACGATGCTATCGCAGCCCAGGGAAGAGAGCAGCGTATCCGCGTAATTCCCCGTTGTGCGGTACTCGCTCTCGCCTACCGTATAGATTAAGCCCGCGCAGATAGTGTCGGCCACCGGGAAACGTACGGGAATGACGGTAACCTCCTTGACGTTCGACACGATGCGGCACTTCGGGCTGGACAGGCTGGCGGTACTGTTGGCCAGCAGGTAGCGGTAGGCATACCGGCCGCCTCCGATGCCCCGCTGGGCCAAGGTGGTGCTGGTTTCGCCGAGCAGGTCTTCCCAGGTATCGCCTCCGTCGGAACTGCGCTGCCACTGCACCACGGGGGTGTCAAACTGGCCACCGTTGATGGTAGCGGTGAGGGAAAGCGGCTCGCCTTCCTCGCACACCGTGATGGCATCTTCGGGAAGGATGAGTGCTTCGGGGCCGCAGGCGCGGAAGCTGATGTTGTCGAGGGCGATATCGTTGCCGATACCGCCAGGGGCATTGTTGCGGAGCGCCAGGGTAAGGGTTGTCTCGCCGGGTCGGGTGGTGAAGGTGAAGCCGAAGGTTTTCCAGGTATCATCTTCCGGAAGGAAGCCGGTGGAGATGAACTCTCTCCCGTCCAGGAGGAAGGAGACGTTCGGCAGGAGTTGGTTGGTGCCGCGTTTGACGACGTTGGTGACATCGGCGGAGAATTGGTAGAGGGTATTCTCGCACAACCCGGTGACCTCCTGCTCGTAGAACAAGCTGGGTTCGAAGCTCGCGTTGACGAGCATCATGTAGCCGTTGGGGTCGTCGCTGTTGTCGCCGAAGAGTCGCCAGGTGCGGTAGATATTATTCCACAGGGCGGTATTGTTGGTTATGGTGTAGGCACCGTCGGCCGGCGGCGGGAAGGTGGTATAGACGAAGCCGGGGGCGATACCGGGATCCGGGGTCAGGATATTGGCGGACCCGCTGCCGAAGTCGCCGTCGGCGAAGATGTTTTCCCCCAGATTGCCGGTACACTCCTGACCGCGCAGGGGGTAGCCGGCCAGCAAGAGAAGAAAGAAGAGGGCGGCGGGGCGCAGGAACAACGATTATCGGTTTACGTGGGGCAATTTGCTAAAGATAAACGATGGTCCCTTGCTGTCGGAGGTAATTCAGGGAATGGAACGGCCCGGACCTACTCGGAGGGAAAGCCTATCTTGATCGATCAATCAACTGCCGAACACGCTATGCGCTTCTTATCCCTGCTCCTCCTTCTTGCTCTTTTAACCACCCCCCTTGTCGCCCAGAACGGCGAAGTACGGGCCAGCCCCGCGGCCAGCACGAGCCAGATCCTCGGTGCCGATACCGAGATCACCTTCAACTACAGCCGCCCGGCCGTGAAGGGACGCACCGTTTGGGGCGGGATCGTCCCCTACGGCATGGCCGAGGGTAACCAGTACTCCAACGAGAAGCCCTTCCCCTGGCGCGCGGGTGCCAACGAGAATACCACGGTCACCTTCAGCAATGACGTCATGGTCGAGGGGGAGATGCTGCCCGCCGGTACCTACGGCTTGCACA